>NZ_CP015441.1 GCF_001077815.2 Aurantiacibacter atlanticus
AGGCTGGCGCGACAGCTCGGATATCGTGGACCAACCGGGACTGCAGGTATGCGGCTTCACGATTTGCGGCATACCTTCGCCGTACGCTCGCTCGAGTCCTGCTCGCCGGACCGGGACGCCGTGACGCATCACATGGCCGCGCTCAGTGTCTATCTCGGTCACACCTCGGTCGCCAACACCTACTGGTATCTCGAAGCCACGCCAGTGCTGCTGCGCGACATCGCTGCCGCGAGCGAGGATCTGTATCTGGGAGAAGCGGCATGACGGCGCTTGCTCCCCATCTCACAGCCTTCCTGCGCGAACATCTGCCGCGGGAACGCGCCGTAAGCCCGCATACGGTGAAGACCTATGCCAACTGCTTCGTCCTGCTGGTCCGGTTCGCATCCGATCGGCTGAAGCGTCGACCGACCGATCTCGAGATCGAGGATTTCGGCACCGACATGATCATGGCCTTTCTCGGCCATGTCGAGGTCGAGCGCGGCAGCTGTGTGCGGACCCGCAATGGCAGGCTCGCTGCGATCAGATCCTTCTTCCGGTACATCGAGTATCGGGTTCCGGCGTGTCTTGACCAGGCGCTTCGGGTTCGATCGATCCCCAGCAAGAAGGCAAACAAAACGCTGATCGATTATCTCGACCGGGCCGAGATCAAGGCATTACTCGACGCGCCCGATCCTCGGACACGGCTCGGTACGCGCGATCGCGCTATGCTGCACTTGACCTATGCAGCGGGGCTTCGGGTATCGGAACTCGTGTCGCTGCAACTGCGCGATTTCCCGGATCGATCGCTCTCGACGGTCCACATCATGGGTAAAGGCCGTCGCGAGCGGGTCTTGCCGCTATGGAAAGAGACCCAGTCCGCACTCCGCGCATGGCTTGTCATCCGTCCTGAGACTGAGGTCGCCGAGGTATTTCTCAACGCGAACGGGCAGCCCATCACCCGCGATGGCTTCGCATTCCGTCTCGCCAAACATGTCAACGCGGCAGCAAAGAAGCAGCCGTCGTTGCTGCGCAAACGAGTCACGCCGCATGTATTGCGTCATTCCTGCGCGATGCACACGCTCGCAGCGACAGGCGATATTCGCAAGGTCGCACTATGGCTTGGACATGCCAGCATCCAGAGCACCGAAACATATCTGCGCGCCGATTCAGAGGAGAAGCTGCGGATTTTGGCTGCGCATGGCGGGCCGGAAATCAGCCCTGGACGCTTCAAGCCGCCGTCAGACACTCTGATCGCCATGCTCAACGACGTCCGCAAGCGGGCATAGCCTTCGGCCACGCTGCCCCAACCGCACAATTATCTGGAGTAAAATCATGACGAACCGACGCAATCCCGCGCCTCCGGCTGCGACGCTCGACATAAACTGCGACTGCAAAGAATACGTCTAATGCTGAGCTCAGCATTAGACGTACTCGCGAGGACTGAGGTCCAGATCAAGCTCGGCGCGTTCCTCGGGAGATAGACTGTCGAGACGCCTGTCCAGAATGCTCTCGGCCGTGGAGACGAGCTGGACGACGATCGCCTTGTCGTCGTCGATATGGCCATTGATTGCGGCGATCAGGGTCGGCAGCTTCATGGAGAGAAGGACCTGGTTGAAGAAGCGTTGCTTGGCGCCTTCGAAGCGAGAGCGGGCCGCGGCCTTTGCGCCGCTGTTGAGCGTGTCGCCGTCGAGATCGTCGACGACGTTTGTAAGCGCCAGTGCCTCCTCCATGTTCTGATGGATGATCGCCCAGGCGTCCGCATAGGTGTCGTAGATGCCGATCTGATCGTTTGTCAGATCGTGCTTGAGCACCTCGTATTCGACACCGGCAAAGCTCAGTGCCCTCGCCTGATAGAGGCCCAGCGCCTTCAGGTCACGGGACACCAGTTCCATCGCGGCGATCCCGCCCGACCGGATCTGGCTGATGAAGTCCTCGCGGTTCGAGAATGCGGTTCCCGGTCCCCAGAGGCCGAGGCGAACGGCATAGGCGAGGTTGTTGACGTCGGATGCGCCCGTGGCAGACGCGTATAGAACGCGGGCATCGGGGAGGTGGTTCTGGAGCAGGACACCGGCGATCCCTTGCAGGGAACCCGGCTTCGCGCCGCGCGCGCCCTCGCCTCCTGCCACGCCGCCCATCTCGTGGCTTTCGTCGAAGGCGATGACGCCGTCGAAGTCGGTGTCAGCCCAGTCGAGCAGCTGCTTCAGGCGTGTCGCATCCTGGCGTTGGCTGCGCAGCGTTGGATAGGTCACAAAGACGATGCCGTCGCGGAAGGGAAGTTCTTGGTCGATCTTCCAGCTGGAGAGCGGTTGGATGTCGGCGGGGAGCCCGCCGATCGCGGCCCAGTCGCGGCGGGCATCTTCGAGGAGGCTTTCGTTCTTGGATATCCAGATCGCTTGCCTGCGGCCCGCCAACCAGTTGTCGAGGATGCAGGCTGCAATTTGGCGCCCCTTCCCCGCTCCGGTCCCATCGCCCAAGAAATAGCCCTTCCGATAGGCCTTGCCGTTCTCGGACAGCGAAAGACCCACCCCCTCCTCTGACGGCACGAACTTGCCCGGAAGAAACTGCGTCCAGGCGTTGCCGGCGTAAATGATCGTTTCGAGCTGCGCTTCGGAGAGATGCGCCTCGTTCAGAATGCAATCGTGAAGCCGCGGTATGTAATCGGGCACCGGCGCCGGGATCGATCCCATGGCGACGCTCTCGACGAGGGGTGTCGGGTGTTTCCGGGAGCCCTGGATGTTGATCCGGCTCGGCCGATAGGGAACGTAGACGCCCGATTGCGCCCCGAGCGCGCGGGGCGCTTCCAGCTTGGCATAGTCCACCGTGACGATCTCGCGCGCCGCAAGCTTGCGCTCGATCTTAGGCGTGGTGCGCGGCTTGGCGCGCATCGACTTGAACAGGCTTGTCGCCTTCGGCTTGATCCGGGTGGGTCGTGCCGGCGGCGCTGTCGCGGGGTCGATCCGCTTCACGATCAAAAAGCATTCGGCAAGCTCGGAGACGGTGTCGCGTGCAATCAAGGACGGTTTCGAATTGCCCGGAACCTTGTCGATGACCAGCAACCGGACCGCCACGCTCGTGCCCTGCTTGTGATAGCATTTGGCGAGCCTGCAGGATGTCTGCACCGTGCAGTTTGCGAAGGTTTCCTCGTAGATCCGCAGCATCTTGGCGCTGGGGGTGAACCAGTCAGGCATGATGGCAACGACGCGGCCGCCCGGAAGCAACTTCGCCAAGGCCGCGCGCAGGTGACGGACCGCTGCGAATTGGTCGACCCCCCTGCCCTGCGAACGCGAAAACGGCGGGTTCATCAAGATCACCGTTGGCCGGAGGTCGTGCGCCGAAAGGGAAGTCAGCATCGCACCGTCGAAGCCGGTGATCGTGGCTCTTTCGAAAAGAAGCGACAGCTTCGCACGGCGACGAGGATCGATTTCGTTGAGGTGGAGCTGCGCGACAGCCGGCAACATGCTCACGAGAGAGCCATGCCCGGCACTCGGTTCCAGGACGATGTCAGTGCTGCGGGGTTGCGCGGCGATCACGGCGAGCGCCGCCAGATCGGCCGGCGTCGAGAATTGCTGGAAGCGGATCTGATCTTCGCTTCGAACGGTGTGGGTGGGCAGCGAGTCGACCAGTTCCGACAGCGCAGGCACATCTTCGAGCAAGGGTGTCGAACGCGCCGAAAGATGAAGCGCCAGCCCCGCCTCAAGCAAATCGTAGGCATCGCGCTGCGTCCAGGATCCATTCGCCGATGTGCAGCCGTGCAGCTGCTCCATGATCGCAAAGAGGCTCTTCTTCGAAAGGATCGAGCCTGCGATGTTCTGGGCGACTTCCTCGATCGCCCCCTTGAGGCGGTGGTCGGATTGTTCGAATAGGTCGGTCACGGTCTGCTCCTGATGTTGATCCGCAACCAAGCTTCCCTCTCCCCTCCCCCTCGAACCGCAGTCCTATCCTCCAGTGTTCTCGTTCACCTCGGCCCAGTCGCCCGCCTTTCGTGGCGGAGGATCGCGGAGAACCGTCCGGTCTTTAGTCGCGTACGCCTCAATCGCCGCCAGTGCGCCAAGCCGCCCTGCCCTGTTGTTGTCCTCGGCGATCACGACCGTCTTTACGCCGTCCGGTATTCGGACAAGAGCCAGGCGTTCGGCTCCGAGCGTACTCCAGCACGGAATTCCTTTGATCCTGGTGTAGGCGACTGCATCTTCCATGCTCTCCGCAAGGCCGAGCGTGTCGCCTTTGAACGACGGTGACCAGGCGCCCATCCCCGGCCGCCCAAGCATGTATTTGCCTTTGTGGCACAGCCCTTTCGATCCGAGCGCGATACGCTGGATTGCCATGATCTCCAGGCGATCCCTCACCGCAACGAGAAGCGCGGGTCTGAAGACGGCATTGGGTTTGCGTCCGAACGGACATTTATGGTGGTAACGGATATCGCGGAGATCCAACGGAAGATTGCGCGATTTCAGGTATGCCTCAGCGAGCGTTTCGCAGATCTCCCGGCCCTGGTCCCATATTCGCCGCGCATTCGCTGACGATGGACTTGGCTGAAATTTGGGTGCTGGCGAATTGAATACGGGCCGCGTTCGCGAGATTGCTCGCAGTACGTCTTCATTTTGGCATCCGGCAAAGCAGTGTACCAGTATTCCGTGCTGGCCCTGCCTGATCGAGAGGGACGGCGTGCTGTCGCGGTGTGCTGGACATCGGCACATGGCGTAGCTGCCATGCCACTTGCCGCGAAGTCCTGCTACCGTGTCGATTGTTTCCTGAGTTGGGCTCAGACAGGTCAGCATAGTTGCTCCTCCTTTACCCCGAACCTCTTCCTCCACTTTTAAGAATGAAACCGAGACGAGTGTTGATACTTGCACCATGCTTGCCGGTCTCAGGGGGTCTGGCGATATTCAAATCACGCCAAAGGTGTGGTTGTGAAAAATCTTTTTCTGATTCCAGGGTCAATGTTCCTTTCTCAGCCAACACAAGAGGCCAAGGTCGAGAGGTTCGTCAGTGCTTTATCCCGAATTTCGTGGTTCTGGTTTTTGGAGTTAACGCACAAGCGGATCGACCGGAGGGCAATCAAGCCTTCCCAGGAATTGCCTCTGCTCAATGGTAGCGGAAAGCCCGTTTCGCCGGGAATGTGGCAAGATTCATTGTGTTCTCGGTGTCCCCGTGAAACCAAGAAGCCGACGATGCGCGTATCGTAGGACTATATGGCAACGGTGGCGGGACACCACACGAGAAGGTTGGTGCCTCTGCGCGATCGTCCGTATGGGCGTAAGTGCACCGCTCCTATTGGTGCGCGGCTCTCCGCTTGGCATAGGAGATGACGAAACTTTCCCAGATGCGAAGCCATTCTTTCTCGGTTCGAGGGCGTTCGAAGTCCGGGCAGCCACTGCGGAATTGGCTCGCCATCAGATCGACATCCCAGGGAGCACCCTTTTCGCGGCCAATCCGCAAAAAAGCTTCTTCGCGCTTTCCATACTGAAGCGACCCTGACGGAAACGCCAAGGTTTCGACTTCCGGCAACGTCTTCGCCCTGCCCTCTGCTTCGCCTGTCCTTTTGGACAGGGCTTTCCGCTTGCTGCGCGGTTCGATTCCAACGAGCCGTAGATGGGCTCCAACGAGCTTCTTCTCGAGCGGCGCTGGTGAAGGATAAAGGACGACCTTCCTCCCCGAAACATCGACATTGGCGTTCGGATAGACTGATGTAACAAGTTGCATTGTTTCACGGACGGTCTGGCGAAATCGTTTGCTGTCCGCGGCGTTGCCCAAATGCTTGGCCAACTGGTCCCACGAGAGTGCCTGGCCGCGCTCGGCGGTAACACGGGGGAGCCGGTAGGCAAGATAGGTGTAGAGATCGAGCGCGGTCGGCGCTCCCTTCAGTTCTCGGATCGCCACTTCATTGAGTGGAACCGCATGTTCAACGAGATGCTGATAGAAGACCTCCGACATTCTGATTTCGCGAGCGAAGGCACCGTCCTTGTCCAGCGAGCCGGCATATTCGCTGGAAATCTTTACATCCCTGACGGCAAAGGCGTTCTGGTCCGTATCGGCGCCGTCCCATCTGATCTGCCATTCACAGGCAAGCAACCGATCGACCTGCTGCTTCATCAGATTGGCAGTACCGCGTGGCCCGTATGAAATCGTCTGATATCCGAGACGCCGCATCCAATCAGTGAAATTGCGGCCGAGATAAACATCGCGCGACCGTTGCTGAACCGCTTGCGAGAGCATGTAGATTAGCGCCACGCGGGGATAGGATCCGAAAGGAACACCCAGACTCTTCATCACTCGCTTGCCATCGATCTCCTGCAGCACCGGCCGGGGATTGATTGCCAGCGCATAGCGACCGTCCTCGCGAATGATCGGTTCGAACTCGTCCTTGGGGCGCTTTGTTGGGAGCGACATGGCGCATAACGCCGAATGCAGAAACGCCGGCACCGGGTTTTCGTCCTGAACTCTCAGGAATGCGTCGAGCGTCAGTTGCGAGCCAGCATGCTCGGCAAGTGTACGGACCTGTTTCTCGCCGCCAGCCAGCATTGCCAGAGCGTATTGGTGGCCAACCGGTTTCTTGTCATCCTGCGTCATAGTCCCCTCCCCCGATTCGGCGGGCCTCGGTGGCTGGATCAACAACAGGGTTGGGGGGCTAAATCAAGCCCTTTGGCGATTTACGGACGATTTGTGGCCGAAAACCTGCAAAATCACCGATGATGTCGGGTCCGTTGAGCAAAACATGCCAATATCAAACTTTCAAACTCAAAATTTAACCGATTGCGAATCGGATTCGAAGGAGGAGATTCTCTATAAGTAGGTATGCGCTCTGAGATCATCGGTTCTTAGGCACCGAGATCATTGCATTTCTGCACTGAGTTCATCGGCCTGGCTCTGAGATCATCGGTTTTCGTCCACAGCTCGGTTTTGCGAGTCCGATGGTTGGATCAAGCAGTTCAAAAGGGCTCGAAGATCATCGGCGAACGCGTTTACTCGCCCGCGACTGCCCGCAAGTGGCTCGGAGATCATCGGTGTAGCTGTAAGTTTTTTGGCCAAGTCGTTGCTGAAAGCGTCAACTCGGGCTAAATTGATGTCCAGACTTCCAAGAAGGATAGTAGATGGCCACCAAGATTTCAGCCGATGGGCTTCCAGGCAGCTCAGCAACCGATGATCTCCGTTCCCTTCATCGCAAGTCACTGGCAATTCTCAAGCGGCTCCAGACACACGCGCTCGATCCCGAAACCGGAGAGAAGGCGGGCCCAACCTTCCCCATCTCGAAGGCCGCAGAACTCGTCGATCGAACGGCATCGGCAATCCGAGAGGCCGAACGCGATGGCCGTTTGCCCGAGCGCAGTCGCACCCCTTCGGGTCACCGCTTGCCGTACAATCTCACCGAGCTTGATAAGATGCGCAAGGTTTTCGGAACAAGGCCTTGGCGCGATCCGGAAGACACGCCGGCGATTATCTCGGTGTCGAACTTCAAGGGCGGCGTCGGCAAGTCGACGATCGCGGTGCACCTTGCGCAGCACTTTGCGATTAAGGGGTACAGGACCTTGCTCGTCGACTGCGACAGCCAGGCCAGCTCGACCATGATGTTCGGATATCGTCCCGATATCGATCTCGGTGAGAACGATACGCTTTACGGGCATTTTCACGACCCCGAGTTGCTCGGGGTCCGCTCGATCATCCGGGACACGCACTTTCACGGCCTCAGCCTTATCCCTTCAAATCTCAAGCTCTATAATCTGGAGTATGAGATAGCTGCGCACCTGGCTCAGACGCGAAGCTTCGATGTGATTGATCTGATTTCGAATGCGATCGGCGAGGTCGTTCACGACTATGATGTCGTTATCATGGATCCGCCGCCGGCTCTCGGAATGGTGTCGATGGCGGTTCTCCAGGCAGCGAATGCCATGGTGATCCCGATGCCGCCAAGCGTGATCGACTTCTCTTCGACTGTATCCTTCGTCGATATGGCGAGAACCACTATGGAACAGCTCGAGCAGTTGGGGGGCAGGGCGCGACCGGCCTACAATTTCATCCGCGTGGTCGCGAGCCGCGTCGACGAGAACAAGTCGATGCATCGCGAGCTTCTGGCCATGATGCGCGATGTGTTCGGCGGGTCTTTGCTTACATCGATAATGCCGACGAGCGCCGAAATCGACAATGCGAGTTCACGCCTCAAGACCGTTTTCGAGCTCGATCGGCCGGTAACGTCACGCGAGGTGCACATGCGGTGCGTGAAGTACCTCAATGCGGTTTGTGAGGAGATCGAGCAGGAAGTTATCGGCAGCTGGGCGAGCCGGGCAGGGGAGGTGATGGCATGATGTTGCCACGTGGCAACGATCTGGAAGGTCGTTCTGAATCAATGAGATATAGCTATCAGGCGAGTCCCGTGCCGGTGCCGGCGCATTGCCATGGTCAGCTGGTGTACGAGACCATTCAGAGTGCCGTTGCCACGTGGCAACAAACTGCCGCCACGGCAACACACGAAAGGAGATTGAGTCTTGGCCAAGGGTAATAAGGGCTTCGGTTCGCTGCTTACCGAATCGATCGATGATGACATCGAGGAGGGGGAGGCGGCGCCGGCAAGGAGCATAATGGCCAGTCGCAGCGAGGCGCTCAATCGCCTGGCATCGGGTAAGGTTGTAACGGATCGCACGGAGTTCGTGGATCCAGCCCGCTGCCGGCCATGGCGTCTCCACAATCGCGATCTCGATCATCTATCGGAGGAGAGTTGCCGCGATCTCATCGACGCCTTCCTTTCGGCGAAAAAGCAGCGCATCCCGGCAATCGTCAGGCGACTGCGCGACGACCCAGAGCATGATTACGAGATCATTGCCGGCGTCAGGCGCTGGTGGACGGTGCAGTGGCTGCGCGAGCACAACCATCCAGAGTTCGATTATCTGGTGACCGTCCAGCAACTTACCGACGAGGAGGCGTTCCGGGTATCGGATGTCGAGAATCGGTCGCGCAAGGACATCACCGACTGGGAGCGCGCTCATGAGTACGAAGCGGCGCTGTCCGAATTCTACGAGGGCTCGCTTACCCAGATGGCCGAGCACCTCAACATATCGAAGTCCTGGCTCAGCCGGATGCTCAACGTCGCGCGGCTACCCGAGGAACTCATCGTAGCTTTTGCCGATCGTCACGACATCACCGTGCGCATCGCGCGAGACCTTAAGCCGCTTGCCAACGAAATGCGCTCGCTTTCGGCGATGCGCAAGGAGACGGAGGCGATCCTTGCTGAACGCAGCTCGGGGAGCGAACCGCTTTCCGGGCCTGAGACGGCTAAACGCCTGATCAGGGCGACCACCGCGCCTGGCAAGCCGAGGACGAAGGTCCAGACCGAAACCGTGCCGACCAAATCCGGTGTTCCGATGCTCTCGGTGACCAGGCCGACCAATGGGGCAGGGCTCACCATCAAGATCCTCCCGAATTCAGGAGCTAATAAGACGACGATCATGGCGGCGATCGAAAAGCTTCTCTAAGTTTCGGTGTGCTTTCGCGAATGATCCGACAGCATCTGATCGATCTCCGCCATTTCTCTGTCAAACTCGGCAAGAACAGTGTCGAGGGCCGGTGACGAGCGCGACGGGGAGGGCGGACGCCCGCGCGGGGGTGCAACAATCCCCAAGGCAATCCCGACATCGGGAGTAACATAGAGACGCCAGCTCGTCCGACCGCTTGTTTCTACCAGCAGACCCTTTTCAGCCGCTCTTGAGAGGAGCTTCCCGGCTCCCGAGAGTGTGATGTCAAATCGGTCAACAAGTGTTCGCGCGGCCAGGAAGGGCGTCTCGAGTGCCAAGGTTCCTAACCGGGGAAGATGGCCCGGACGATGCTCGGCACCGACAGCAGCGCCGTAGCGCATACGATAGCCCTCGAGGCGGCCGAGACGCCGCAACCCTTCGTCGGCTAGTTCTCGCAAGGATTTGAGCAAACGCTTAAGCTGGGCTTCCCGCGTGCCGTGAAGAAAGCGAAGGCCCGGGTCGCCGGTCACCAGGCAAGGGAGTGGGTTCCTGGTCAAATTCATTCGCCGCAGCAACTTGGGAAACGCCAGCCAGGGAGCGGGCGTGTTATCCTGCCGCGACCAGGAATCGAGAACGGCGAGGGCGCGGGCGAGGGGAGGGGCGTCGCGCCAGCCATCGGGAATGTCGAAGGTAAAGGGTATGTCCTCGCGCCAATGACGGTCGTGACCGGCTGCCAGCTCTGCGGCCCAATCGGCGTAAGCGCCGAACGGATCGCCCGCGGTGACAACGGGGGGGCGGCCCGGGATCGAAACGCCGGTGAAATGTGAAATTACGTCGATTTCGTCGATTTCGTGCCGCTGCAGCCTCAGAGCTGTGGCGTAGCCGGTCCAGCTGGCTCGCAGCATCCACGCGGGGGCAACCGAACTGGCGGATATCCGGGCGTCAAGGCGACCGATCGATGCCATCGTTCGGCCGAACTCATCGACCAGATCGGGCGACCAGAGTATCGCACAAAGAGGACGAGCCGGACGTGACATGTATCAATAGTAGCTTAAAACGAGCGGTTCAGTCCACTGAGGAAGGCACGTAATGTTGATAATGCCTGCTTATCACTACTAGACAGATGGTGGAAATGTGCGCAAGCCCGTCGAATGGCTTCCGAAATCGCTCCAAACGGCGTCCCCGCGTATTTGTCGAACGAACTTGCGGACCGAAAGGGCGAACCCGTGGTCGCGACCGTCGCCGCGCTCGGCGGTGCTGGATCGGCGATCGATCCGGCCGTGATCGACGCGGCGGTTCGCGCTTGGGCGGCCAATACCAAACGCGCGTTCCTGTCGGATCTTGCGTTATGGAACGAATGGTGTCGGGTAAATGGAGTTCGGGCGCCGGGAGCGGACGCGCGACTGGTTGCGGATTGGGTAAGGGCGCTTGGCGGCCTGGAAACCGAGCGACGGCTGCGCACCCCGATCAAGAGACGCGCGCCCGCGACAATCGCGCGCTATCTCGTCCATGTCGGAATGGCCTATAGGATGGCGGGGCTGACCGATCCGACCGCGGCACCGCTGGTGAAGCTCGAATTGAAGGCCATGCGCCGTGCGCGTGGCACCCGCCAGCGCCAGGCAAAGGGGATCCGCTACAAGGGAGATATCGCCGATCTCGACGGACCGCCTACGGGCGTGTGCCTGGCGCATCTTCTGAAAGCCTGCCGCCGCGACTGGCTGGGCGTGCGCGATGCGGCGCTCCTGCGGGTCGCCTATGACACCGCCTGCCGGCGTTCCGAACTGGTGGCGATCGAGATCGATCATATCGAGGCGGGCGAGGGCGGGGCAGGGGTGCTGTTCATCCCCTCGAGCAAGACCGATACCGAAGGGGAGGGCGCCTATGCCTATCTGTCGCCGAGAACGATGGAGGCTATCCGCGTCTGGAAGAAGGCGGTCGATATCCGTTCGGGACCGCTGCTGCGGCGGGTCGAGGTGCATTTCGACGGATCGGTCAGCCGGGTCGGCAATCGTCCGATGCATCCTAACAGTATCACGCTGATATACCGTAGGATGGTGCGCGCGGCGCATGCGAAAGGACTGCTGGGCGAAATGAGCGAACAACGGCTAGAGCGGTGGGTGAGCGACATCTCGAGCCATTCAATCAGGGTCGGGGTGGCTCAAGACAATTTTGCGGCGGGGGAGGGGCTGCCCGCGATCATGCAAGCCTATCGCTGGCGCGATCCAGCAACGGTAATGCGCTATGGGGCTAAGCTCGCCGCGCAAAGCGGAGCCAGCGCGCGCCTCGCAAAGCGGTTCTCATCACATGAGTCGGGCGACCGTTAACGCTCGGCAAGGTGATTTCGTCGCCGCTTTTCGGGCGGCCATCAAACAAGAACGATGTCGGCTTTGCGCCCCAAATTCGGTCATTTTACGGGCAGAATGCTGATCCCGGAAGCGGGCATTCCGGGAAGACATCTTCACACGATGAACGAGAGCGAATTGCCGAAATTGTGAAGCAGAACCGGCAGGAGCAGGCTTCCGGTGCGCAAACGCAGCCAGACCGCGATAAAGGCTGGGATTGCCGTCAGCGCCATCGTGATGGGATCGAAGGCAAAGCTGTCGTCCGAGAAGCCACAGGCATGTGCCAATCCGAACAGGAAGCACGACAGGACCGCGCCCCATCCCCAATCGACCCGAGGAACCGTCTCCTTCCGGTGAAAGCCTGATCCAGCGCGAACAGCAGGATGCCACGATAGAAGAGCTCCTCCTCCAAACCCGTTATGGTGAGCTGAAACGCGATATCTTCGCCGCTAGCCGGGTTTCCAGGGAAGATGAGAGCTATGACGTAGTGTCGCCGAAGCCGTTCGGTCTTCATGCGACCGCCATGCCTACCGCTGCTTAGTCAACTGAGGTAGATCGACGCCAAAGACAGATACGCTGATCTTAGATGCGGTTTGGCTTCGAGCGCTTCCTGCGATCAAGTGCAAGCTAGGTCGCGACAACTTGCAGGTGATGGATAGCGAGGCCAGGCGAGCCTTCGAATGGTCCTAGATGGCGGTGCGGGAGCATGCTTTCATCATGGTCAACTATTTGAATATTGGCTGAGACCGCTACTTGTCATCGGGCCGCCCGCTTTCTGGGTCGCTGAGCGGCGGCTGCCGGGCATCGCTTGTGGTTGATCCCGTCAACAACCGCGCCCCGCGTCCGTAAGTAAACCATGCCCAAGCCCAGTTGACATAGACGACCAGGCGGCTGCGAAAGTCCACAAGCAGCATCAAATGTATAAGTGACCAGACCAGCCAGGCGAGAAATCCCGTGAGCCGGAGCCTGCCGAATTGCGCCGCCGCACGCGAGCGCCCGATCACCGCCATGGTACCATAGTCGCGGTAGCGGAAGGCGCCGGGCTCGCGCCGACCGGCGATACGGGCCGCGAGCAGCTTCCCGACATATGTGCCCTGCTGCTTGGCAACTGGTGCAAGAGCCGGCAAGCGCTCGTCGCCGCCTGCTTCGAAACTTGCGACGTCCCCGATCGCAAAGATGTTTGGATGACCCGGCACCGAACAATCGGACCGGACCGTTACAGCCCCGTTGCGGACCCCATCGATTCCAAGCCATTCAGCAGCCGGACGGGCCTCAGTGCCGGCACACCACAGCACGGCTCCGGTATCTATCCGCTCGCTACCGAGCACCACGCCGGTGGGATCGATTGCCTCGACGGCCGTGCCAATCCGCACCTCCACCCCCATCGAGGTTAGAGCTTCGGTCGCATAGGTCGAAAGCGCGGGATCGAAACCCGACAGCAAACGGCCGCCCGCCTCGCATAGGACCACACGCGTGTCGCGCGGATCGATGCGAGAGAAATCGCGCGCCAAAGTCGCGCGTGCGAGTTCGGAGATGGTCCCAGCCAGTTCCACGCCAGTTGGGCCGCCCCCAACAATAGCAAAGGTCAGGAGGCGTCGTATCTCTGCGTCGTCGGTCGACTGCTCGGCCCGCTCGAACGCTTCCAGCAACCGCGCGCGGATGGCAAGCGCATCCTCAATCGTCTTGAGAACCAGCGTGTGTTCGCGCCAGTTGTCCTGTCCAAAAAAGCTCGAGGCCGATCCCGTGGCGAGTACGAGATAATCGTATGGCAACCGATGCCCATCGCGCAGCAGCACCGAGCGCGCCCTGATATCGACGCCTGTAACCTCCGCCATCAACACACTTAGGTTTGACCCGCCGCGCATCAGCACACGGGTGGCCGTAGCGATATCGGACGGGGAAAGCGCCGCAGTCGCGACCTGGTATAGCAGCGGTTGAAACAGGTGATGATTGGTTTGGTCGATCAGCGTCACTTCCGCGGCATTGCCGCGAAGAGCGCGCGCCGCAGCCATGCCGCCGAAACCGGCGCCGACGATGACGACCCGGGGGCGGTTCGTCGATTCGGGATGAGACAGGTTCAGCGAAAGCGTTTGGCCTTGCAATTGGGTCTTCCTATTGCGACGAGCGATGATATGTAAACTTATTCGTTTCATTTTGGGCGCATGTCAAAGTCTGATTCGCGCCGAACCATTTTCAGACCCAAATTCTTCATGCTGCGCATATTCGTTTCGCTAATTTTCGCATGCCTTGTTGCAGGTTGCGACGATGCTCCCATTCCGGAGGAGGCCGATCGGCGTCCGGTCAAACTCTACACCGTGGCGGCAGGCGGTCAGGCGAGGACTTACGAGTTTCCCGCGATCATCGAGGCAAGCACATCTTCGGATCTAACCTTCGATGTGCCGGGCAAGATCGTCCGGCTGACGGTGGACCAGGGCGATTTCGTCAGGGCCGGCACGGTGATCGCGCAGCTCGACCAGACCATCGCGCGCAACCAGCTCGTCCAGGCACGCGAACAGTACGAGGCGGCACAGGATGCATTCCGCCGCGCCGACGCGCTGGTCGGCGAAGGCGCGATTCCGCGGGCAGTGCACGTTCAGCGCGAAACGCAGCGCGACACTGCGCGAGCCGAACTTGACAATGCGCGCGAGCAGTTGGAGAAGACCGTCTTGCGGGCGCCCTTTTCGGGCCGCGTGGCCAGGCGACTGACCGAGCCGTTCGAATATGTTTCGCCGCAGCAGCCGGTCGTGACCTTACAGACCGCCGGTTCCGCCAAGGTGGTGGTCCAGGTTCCCTCGTCCATCGTTGCCAATGCCGAGCAGCGGGCCCCGATCAACGCGGCGATCGCGCTCGACAGTCTTCCCGACAGGCGGTTCGCGGCCCGGTTCGGCTCGTTCGCCACCGACGCCACGCGTCAGTCGCTCACCTACGAGGCGACGTTCCTGTTCGATCCGCCTTCCGGCGCGCTGATCCTGCCGGGCATGACGGGAACACTGCATGTCGAGCTCGATACCGATGATGCCGAGATGCCGGCTGTGCCACTGGAAGCGATCGTTGGGCGTGACGAAAAGACATTCGTCTGGCGCGTGGACCGCAGGACGGGAGCCATCGCGCTGCGCCGCGTCACCGTAGGCAAGGGAGCAGGCGGAATGCTGCCTGTAACTGCCGGCATCGGCCGCGGAGACCTGATAGTGGCTGCTGGCGTGGCCAATCTCGAAGAGGGGATGAAAGTCCGCCCCTACGAGCGGGACTGAGCCATGTCGTTTAATCCCGCCGTCTTCTCGATCAGGAATCGCCTGCTCATCCTGCTCGTCATCATCGGGACGATCGTTGCCGGGATGGCGGCCTATGGGTCGCTGCCGCGCTTCGAGGATCCCGAGTTCACCATCCGCCGCGCTGTCGTGGTAACACCCTATCCTGGCGGATCGCCGATGGAGGTCGCCACCGAGGTCACCCAGCGTCTCGAGCGGGAGATCGGGCAGATGCAGGAGGTGAAGGAGATTGTTTCGACCTCCGAGGCGGGCCAGTCGCGCATCGAGGTGGAGATCAAGTACGAGTTCGGGCGCAACAAGGAACAGCTCCAGATCGTCTGGACCAAGCTGCGCAACCGCGTGGCCGATGCCGCCCGGCTGCTTCCGCCCGGGGCAGGTCCCTCGATCGTCAACGACGATTTCGGCGACGTCTTCGGCATCTTCTACATGCTAACCGCCGATGGTTATTCGCCGGCCGAGCTGTACGACTATGCCGAAAAGCTGCGCACCGACCTGAGCGGTGTGGAGGGTGTGGGCAAGGTGGTGCTGTCGGGCGAGCAACGCGAGGCCTTCTATGTCGAGATCATGCGCGAGCGGGTCGCGGCGCTGGGGCTGTCGGTGCAGAGCGTCTATCAGGATCTAGCACAGCAGAATTCCGTCGTCGCAGCGGGCAGCGTGCGCGTCGGCGACCAGCGTCTGGAGATCGTTCCCACCGGCGAGATCGATTCGGTCGAGGAATTGCGCGATCTGCCGGTGATGACCGGCCAGGAAGGCGCGGTCGTGAGACTGGGCGATCTGGCCCGCGTGACGCGCGGCTATGTCGATCCGCCGATGCAGATCCTGCGCTACAATGGCAGGCCGGCGGTGGGCATGGGCATCTCGAATGCGACCGGCACAAATGTGGTCGAGGTCGGCGAGGCGATCGAAGCCAAGCTGCGCGCGAGCGAGAGCGACCGCCCGATCGGCATCGAGATCCACGAATTCTACCACCAGGGCAAGGTGGTGTCGGACGCGATCGGCGATTTCGTGATCAATGTCGCGACGGCGCTCGTCATCGTGGTGGTCACGCTGCTGATCTTCATGGGCTGGCGCTCGGCCGTGGTCATCGGCGCCGTGCTCATGCTCACCGTCGCGGCGACGCTGGCTGGGATGAATGCCGGCGGGATACCGATGCACCGCATCTCGCTGGGCGCGCTGATCATCGCGCTGGGAATGATGGTGGACAACGCCATCGTCGTGGTCGAGGGGATGCTCGTCGGCCTCAAGCAGGGCAAAAACAGGCTGGAGGCGGCGCGCGCGATCGTGGGCCAGATGCTGTGGCCGCTACTAGGAGGCACGCTGGTCGGCATCATCGCCTTCGCCCCGATCGGCCTCGCCCCCGGGCAGGTCGCCGAATACACCAATCACCTGTTCTGGGTGATGATGATCTCGCTCTTGTTCTCGTGGTTCTTCGCGGTCACCGTAGCGCCTTTTCTCGCCAACTGGCTGTTCGAGAAGGAGGAGGATGCTGCCGCTTCCGGCACTGATCGGGAGACAGGATTCGATGCAGGCCACGACGGTCTCGAGGACGAGGCCGCCCCGCAGCGCGAAGCCGGCCGGATCGGCACCGCCTATCGCGAATGGCTCGCGCGCGCGCTGCGCCATCGCTGGCGTACCATGGGCCTGACCGGGGGGTTGTTCGCCGTCTCCCTTGTGGGCTTCGCGTTCGTGGAACAGGGTTTCTTTCCCGCCTCCACCACGCCGCATTTGATGGTCGATTACTGGCTGCCTGCGGGCACCGATATCGAGCGGACCAATGCCGACCTGGAGGAGATTGAGGAGGATCTGGCGACGATGGACGGCGTTACTGACGTTCAGACCGTGGTCGGCATGGGTACCTTGCGTTACAAGCTGGTCTATCAGCCCGAGGCGCCGACATCCTCCTTCGGCCAGATGATCCTGCGGGTTGAGGACGCCTCGACGCTCGAGCGGCTGCAGGCAGATGTGCATGCCTATTTGCAAGAGAACGCCCCCGAAGCGCGCGCCAAGGTCTGGCTGTTCGAACTGGGGCCGGGTGGCGGCTCGAAGATCGAGGCGCAGTTTTCGGGGCCCGATCCGGCGGTTCTGCAGAGCCTGGCGCAGCAGGCCAAGGATGTCTTCGCCGAGGACGAAGCGGCCATCCTCGTGAAGGATGACTGGCGCGAGCAGGTGCCGGTCATCCACCCGCTCTATTCCGAAACGCGCGCGCGTCGCCTTGGCGTCAGCCGCGAGGACGTGGCCGAGGCCTTGCAGGGCACGTTCGCGGGCCGTCCGATAGGCGTCTTCCGCGAGGGCGACGACCTGATCCCGATCATCGCCCGCTCGCCCGAAAGCGAAACGCGCGACGCGCAGAACATGGAAGCAATCCAGGTGTTCAGCGCCAGCGGCGCCTCGCTTCCGCTGCAGGAAGTGATCGACGGTTTCGAGACCCGCTGGCGTCATTCGCAGATTCAGCGGATCGATCAGCGCTGGGCAATCAACGCCCAGGCCGATCCCGCGCCGGGCGAAACCGCCAACCGTCTGCTCGATCGCGTGCGCGGAGACGTCGAGGCGATCGAACTGCCTTCCAGCTACCATTTCGAATGGGACGGCCAGGAAGGAACGAGCACCGAGGCGATCGATTCGCTGATTGGCGTGGTCCCGCTCGGTGTCATCGGCATGGTGCTGGTGGTAATCGTGCTGTTCAACGCAGTGCGCCAGCCGGTGATCATTTTCATGATCGTGCCGCTGGCGATCATCGGCGTAACCATCGGCCTGCTCTTCACCGGCATAGCGATGGAGTTCATCGCCATTCTCGGTGTGCTCTCGCTCTCGGGCCTGCTGATCAAGAACGCGATCGTGCTGGTCGATCAGATGGATATCGAGATCGGCGAGGGCAAACCGCGTTTCGATGCCATCATTGAGGCAGCCTATGATCGCGCCCGCCCGGTCATCCTGAGTTCGCTGACGACGGTACTCGGCGTCATCCCACTGCTGTTCGACGCCTTCTTCAAGGCGATGGCCGTGGTCCTGGCCTTCGGGCTGGCCTTCGGGACGGTACTGACCCTGTTCGTGGTGCCGGTCCTCTATGCAATCTTCTTCAAGATCGGCCCTGACGAGACCGCAGCCGAGCCACAGGGGGCAAGTTGAACCATGCGCATCGTCCCTCTCACCGCCATGTTGCTCGGCCTGATGCTGGTGTCAGGCTGCTCGCATCCCGACAGGGTCGGCGATGGTCCGGTCGCACCCGCCCGCGCGGCCCTGCCGCCTTTGCCGGAACGCTGGCGGGCAGTCGCCGATGCCGCAGGGCCGGTCGCGGACGGATGGGTCGCCGCCTTCGGCGACCCGCGCCTCGCCGCGCTCGTGGCCGAAGCGCAGGAGAAGAACAGTGATCTTCAGGCCGCCGCGGCGCAGGTCCAGCGCGCCGCAGCACTTGCCCGTCAGGCGCGTTCCGGGCTGCGTCCGGCCGTTCAGGCGGTCGGCCTGGGTTCGCGCAGCCATATCGAGATCGATGATATCGAAATCGGCGGGCAGGCCGGACTGCCGGTGCCGTCCAGCATCGAATATGACAGCACCAGCTTTCTGGGACTGGCGCAGGCGAGTTGGGAAATCGACCTGTGGGGCAGGATCAGCGATGGCTGGTATGCCGCGCTCGAGAACGAGGCGGCTGCCCGCGCCGACTATTTCGCGGCCCGGCAATCGATTGCCGCGGGCGTGGCGCGCGCCTATCTGGTCTCGATCGAGGCTTCGCGGCAGGTGGGGCTGGCCGAGGAAGCGGTTGATACGCTCGAACATCTGCATCGCCTGGTGGGTCTGCAGGTCCGCGAGGGCGTCGCGATGGATGGCGATCTGGCACTGATCCGCGCCAATCTCGAACAGGCGCGCGAGGCTCTCGCACGGGCACAGGGCGCGCGGCGCGAGGCGATCCGTGCTCTCGAACTACTGGTCGGGCGCTATCCCGCGGCCGAGTTCGCCTCGGGAATTGACTTGCCGCCCATGCCAACGCCGCCGCCTGCCGGGCTGCCTTCGACGCTGCTCGAGCGGCGGCCCGATCTGGTCGCGGCCGAGCGGCGCGTCGCCGCCGCACTGCATGCCGAGGACCAGGCCAGCAAGGCGCGCCTGCCGCGCCTGTCGCTCACGGGGCTGGCGGGCGCGGTGTCGGACGCCCTTGAAAATATCTTCGATCCTACCGCGACCCTGTTCAGCATTGGCGGCAATGTCGCGGCGCCGATCTACCAGGGCGGCGCGCTGGCTGCCGGCGAAAACATTGCCGATGCCGAACTGCGCGCGGCGATCGCGCAATATGCCGGCGCCGCGCTGGCCGCTTTCGAGGAGGTGGAAACCGCGCTCGACAGCGGCGTGGTGCTTCGCCGCCGCCGGGACGCGGCCGTCATCCGCGTGCGCGAGATAGAGGAAGCGCTCAGGATCGAGGATCTGCGGTACAGGGTCGGCGAAAGCAGCCTGCTTGACGTGTTGCAGATCCGGCAGCAGGCGATCACTGCGCGCAGCGATCTGGCGACGATCGAGCGCATGGAACGCGAGCAGTTCGTCACGCTCAATCTGGCGCTCGGCGGAAGCTGGAACGCGCCGGAGGCTGATCCCCCAGAGATTTCCGAGAAGGATGGCGATGCGAACCCGTAAAGAACTCCGCCTGACCATGATGCCGGGACAGGCCATCGACCTGGTGCGAACGCTCGTCCTGGGAGTGCTCGGCCCCGCATTGCTGCTTGGCGGTTGTGCCAGCTTCGACCGGCAACCGTTCGAGGCCGCGCAGATCGAAGCCGCGCACGCGCCGGATTCGCCGAAAATCCGCCATTGGGCCAATTCCCCCGACCTGTTGACACAGATCTCGATCGCCCCGCCACCGCCGGGCGAGCCACTGCGCGTGCTCGCGCTGTCGGGCGGTGGGGATGACGGGGCCTATGGTGCGGGTTTTCTCAACGGATGGTCGCAAACCGGCAAGCGACCTGAATTTGCCGTGGTCACTGGAGTCAGCACCGGGGCTCTCATCGCCCCCTTCGCGCTGCTCGGGCCGGACTACGACGACGAGCTGAAACGCGCCTATACCGAGATCACGCCCGACGACATTTACAAGGACCGCTTCGCGTTGGCGATCCCGTTCTCGACCAGCGTCGCGACGACCGGGCCGCTCGAGGCTCTAATCGCCCGCTTCGCCACTGATGCGGTGATCGATGCCATCGGCGAAGAGCACCGCAAGGGCCGGCGCCTGTTCGTCGGCACCGTCAGCCTCGACCGCCCCGGCAATGCGATCTGGGACATGGGAGCGATCGCGGCCGGTGATGCGCCCGGTCGCTATGCCCTTTTCCGGCGCATCCTGCTCGCCAGCAGCTCCGTCCCGGTGCAGTTCCCCCCGGTGCTGATCGAGATGGAAGCGCAGGGAGAGCGAATCAGCGAACTCCATGTCGATGGCGGCACCATTGCGACCCTGATGGCCGCTCCGCCGGTCGCGAACGACCAGATCCTGCGGGACAGCCAGTCCCCAACGGAGCTGTATCTGCTGGTCAACGGCAAGATGGCAGGCGAGTTCGAGCTGATCGAAGCAGGTCTCTCCAGCATCGCCAAGCGGACGCTTGAGGTGATGCTCTTCTCCAGCCTCCAGGACCGTGTGGCCTCGGCCTATGTCTGGGCGAGATCGACCGGCGCCGGATATCACTTGACCTTTATCGAGCAGGACTTCGACGCGGACGAGCACGATCTTTTCGAGCAGGATTATATGCGCACGCTGTTCGACTATGGCGTGGAGCGCGGTCGGGCACAGGCATGGCAGGATAGTCCGCCATCGTCGGATCCGGACACTGTCGCATCAGCCGTGCCCGAAACGACGAGTTCCGAGGATTAGCGCCCGTCATGGCACCGGGACGAACATACCGCATGAGCTTCGCCTTTTCCGATATCCCCCATCAATCCGGACGGCCGGCCGTCGTTAACGGCGCCAATAGCGGCACCGGCTACGAGATCGCCCCGCACCTGGCGATGAAAGGCGTGCGCGTGCTGCTGGCGTGTCGCGATGCCGAGCACGGCACTTTGCGTGTCTTACAGGCCGTGACCGATCCGCAAGCGGAAGGCGGCGACCATCCCGGTCCTTGCGGTCTCATGGGGATGCGTGGCCAGACTTCGGGTCGCGCGGTCGTGACAGACCCGACTCGCGACCGGGAGATGACGAGAAAGCTGTGCAACAGGTCGGTTGCACTAACCGGAACAGAACCGGACATTGGCCCTGCTGTTCCGTCGCAGACAACGCCTCCCGACAGCGCACCGTAACGCGGATGCGCGACCGGCACCCTCCGTTCATGATACAGCGCGCAGCTTCTCATGCGTTCGGAAATACGGCACTTTCCGCAATCGGCTTGAGTGTCGCTAAGCACGCGGTGGGCCATCCCGGCCTGACGGGCGTTGCACTTGTCGAGGACGGCATAGACGCGTTTGCCATCCGCTCTCGACTCATCGCCGCGGCCGAAAGATCGATCGACCTGCAATATTACATCTGGCGCGACGATCTGACCGGTAATCTCCTGCTGGAAGACTTGCGCAGAGCGGCAGCGCGGGGTGTACGGGTCCGTCTGCTGGTTGACGATAACGGCATTCCCGGCCTCGACCGCAAATTGCGCTGGCTGGCCAGCGACCGCAATTTCGAAATCCGCATTTTCAATCCGTTTCGAAACCGACACTTCAAGCCGCTCGATTTCCTGCTGGATTTCCACCGCGTCAATCGCAGGATGCATTCGAAAAGCTTTACAGTCGACAATCAGATAACCTGTGTCGGCGGGCGTAATGTCGGAGACGAGTACTTCGCCAACCGAGAGCAGGGGATTTTTGCCGATGTGGATGCGCTTTGCGTAGGCGCGGTGGTGCAAGAAGTCTCCGAATGTTTCGATGCGTTCTGGAATTTTCCCGCTGCAGTCGAAATCGACTGCATCGTGAAGGAAGATCCGAAGCAGTACGCGGCAAGCGGGGCAACTGATTTCACGCGGTCAGTTTCCGGCCCCTCCGCGACCGATTATCTAAGCCGTGCCGCCGGATCTGTTTTGCTTGAGCGTGCGCGGGCCGGACGGATTGAATTCGAATGGGTGCCCGTCGAGCTGGTCAGCGATCGGCCCGCCAAGGTTCTCGGACAATCGCGTCAAGGCGATCTCATGGCTAGCGTCCTCAGGAGTCTCATCGGTCAACCGGAAAGGGAATTGCTCGTCGTTTCGGGCTATTTCGTGCCGACCTCATCAGGTGCCAGGGCCTTTGCGCAAATGGCACGCAACGGGGTCGATGTGCGCGTCCTGACCAATTCCTTTGCTTCGACCGATGTCGCTATGGTTCATGCCGGATATGCAAAGCATCGGCATTTTCTCGTGAAGTCGGGGGTGCGTCTGTATGAGATGCCTGCCCCTGGAGACCGGCCCAAGACCACCCGCAAATCTCTGCGTCGACCTTCGCCGCGCAACACAAACGAGAATGCCACCCTGCATGCCAAGATGTTCGCTGTAGACGGCCGTCGGGTCTTTGTCGGTTCTTTCAATTTCGATCCGCGCTCTTTCGCTCTCAATACTGAGCTCGGGATCGTCATCCAGAGTGAGAATCTGGCGGCACAGATGCACCACGCCTTCGATACCATGATCGCGTCCGGCTCCTACAAAATCGTCGTGGATGACAAAGGCCGACTGAACTGGATGGACATGCGCGACGATGTCCGTCAATGTGAACTGGCCGAGCCTGGAACCACATGGTGGTCGCGAGTGCTCACTCGCCTTCTCAGCAAAACGCCGATCGATTGGCTGCTGTGAATACCATCTGGGCGCGGCGACCTACGCGCCGACGTCATTCTCCTGGGTCACCAAATGGACCGTCCGCGTCGGGTAGGCGATAGCGAGACCGGCTGCCTTCAACCTCTCGAAAATGGCCAGCAGCAGTTCCTGCCGGATCAGTCGGCTTTCCGCGTAATCGGCAACCATGATGTAGGACCAGATCTCGATATCCAGCGAGCTCTCGCCGAAATGAGCAAATCGAGCACGGAGGCCATCCTTTTCAATCAGGTGGTGATCGCGCAGGATCTGCTCGATAATCTCCACGGCCCGGCGCAGCTGGCCTGCGGAGATACCGTATTCGACGCCGATCGTGGGATTGAAGAGAAAGCGGTCGCGCTTGGCGAAGTTTTCGATCTCGCGGGAGGAAAAATCACCGTTCGGGATGGTGACGAGCGTGCGTTCATTCGTGCGAATCCTCGTCGAGCGCATACCGATATCCTCTACGGTGCCGACAATATCTCCCGCGCGGCAGAAGTCTCCGACCTGAACAGGGCGGTCTGCGATGACGTTCAGGCTGCCGATCAAATTCTCCACGGCCTTCTGTGCGCCTAACGCCAAGGCGATGCCGCCAATGCCCAATGCGGCAATGCCCGTGGTCACATCGACCCCCAGCGTGTCGAGGACCGCTACCGTCGCCAATAGGAAGAGCACTATCTTTGCCGTACGCCGCAACAGGACGACGACCGACACTGCCTGCCGCCGCTGGCGGCGTTCCATCCGGGCACTAGCAACGCGTGCGATGGCATCGACCAGGCGCAGCGCAAACCAAGCAAGCGCTACCCAGCCAACGATACCGATATAGCGCAGCAAGGTCTGGCGCGCGACGATGGACGCCTCGATGCTGCCCGTCCACAGGTGGAAGGTCACCACTGCGAGAAACAGGCTGAGCGGCGGCAAGGCGGCCTGCGTGAAGCGGTAGATCGCGCTTTTCTCGCGGTCGGCCACAAAACGCCGCATGATGGCCAGAAGTCCGGCCGATATAAGCCAGTAGAGAAAGAAACTGCCGGCTGCGCTCCCGAGCAAGAGAGCCCAGTCCTGCAGCGGGGCTCCGGCCACCTCGGCGCTTTCACCGTCTTCCGGTTCAGCCGGATTTGTCGCCGCCACAGACACTGCTTCGAGAGCTTCAACGGTCTCCTGCGAAATCCCCCAGACCTCGCTGCCGACAGGGCTGTCGGTCCGGGTGAGAAGGATCGGCAGACTTTCCTCGCCGCCGAGCCTGCCTACCTCTTCGGTGTCGGCCGGCAGTTCATCGTCGAGACGCCCACTCGCTTCGTTCGACAAGGCACCGAAAGGCAGGAGCGTCCCCTGTTGGTCGAGCGCGGCTTGCAGCTTGGTGGCCCAGATCGCTCCTTGATCGACAAGTTGAGCCTCATCCTCTTCCGCAGACAGGTGGAAATAGTGAGCAGCCCTCGTGTAGTCCTTCGCCGCCAGGGCGCTGATCAGGCCGGTCACCGTTCCACGCGGCGTCTCGCGACCGAAAGGGTCGGTAGCCACTTCAGCGGCCTGCTCGGCCATCGGCTCCGCCACAGGAGCGATTTGAGCGGAAGCCGGTGTTAAGGCGGCGCAGGCGACCAGCAATAAAAGGGCAGAAAGACGGAGAACCGATATCGGTCCGATCGGGATATTATCTGGAAGGCGCTGGCCATCGCAGTTCCGCAATGGCTTCAACCCTACGAACCTACGAAAGACAGAGATTGCATTCCAACCGCTAAAGCTCGGCTCACTGATCGATCGGAGAGATTGCCTTGGGGGAAAGGCCATTTTTGCTGGCGCCGGCGATGAAAGAAAGTAAACTCACCGGTACCATGCCGTTTTCCGTTGCGGCAGGCAAGCGTTCATGTGGGCATCATTAGTCCGCGTTGCCCGCTGCGGAGCTTTGCCTGGCCATACCACAAAGGCCTCGTCCTACTGGGCAGCAGATCAGATGGCCGAACCAATGCAATAGTGAGAGAATAGATGTCACTTCCCCGCAGAACCTCAAGCGGCGGTCGTCCTTCAAAAGAGGAGGCCGAGAAACTAGGCGAGCACATATTGCAGGAAGCGCTGCAGGAATTTATCGCTAAGGGCCTCGATGCGTCCCGGATGGACGCGATCGCCGCTTCGGCCCACGTATCGAAGCGAACACTTTACGCACGCTACAAATCCAAGGATGAACTGCTATGTGCGACGATGGACTATGGTATTGCGAAGCACATCCGTCCGGTGAGCACTCTTCCTGCCAATGGCCCCATTCGCGAGCGCCTCGAAGCCGTTGCGCATAAATTTCTAGAAGCCTCGCTCACCGCAGAAGGCCGCGGCATACAGACCTTGCTGACATGGCTTGCCAATTACCGCCCCGATTTGCAGAACAAGATCAGGGCCAAAGCCGTGGCTGACGTTACCGGCGTTATGAACCAAATTCTAAAGGACGGCTACGCAAACGGAGAAATTGCGTTCTCAGACTTCCCGGCGATCGCTAAGATAGTCTTCGACTTATTATTCTCCTTGCCGAATTATGAAATACTGAGGGGCATGGGTCCCGAATATCATGGCAGCGAATCCGTCAGCCTGGACAAGGAACTTGATTTCGTGATGGCTGCACTTCGCACTGGCGTCGTCTTTTCGACGAATGGGCGGTAAGCTGGCGCATATCTTATAAATCAGTAACTTCGTTGCATTGGTTTGAACCTAAAGATATTTCAGTATCCTTCGGATTCATCGTGATCGGAGTGTCCAGAAGATGGCCCCGGCTCAATGTGCTCTGGAATCTCGTCGAGCAATGTTCTGCCAGAGGCGTACCGCCGCCCGAGCGTCTCGATAAACCCTTAGTAACGCTTCGCATCACGATCTCCTACAGATCAATGCCGTCGTCGGGGTTGCGAGGCCTGTCGCGCCAGCCCTTGCATCCGTCGCCGCAAGGCCGATGCGCGCGCAGCTTCATCCGGGTCATCCTCGAAAATCGCGAACTCGCCGGTCGGTAACGAGTCCGGCGTTTCTCGTGCGATATCGAGATGATCGGGCAGTTCGGGTTCGCGGCGGAGCCCATGAGTTTTCTCCATGACGGGCCGGTCGGGAGCCTCTCTCCTGACCTCAAAACTTTCACGAAGCGCAGCGTCGCCCTCTTACTATAAAGAGAGCGACGCCGCGGTCTGGGCGACGGTGGAGGTCAACCTTACGGCTCTGACTGGTGATCTATTGGCGCTGCATTCAGATGAGGACCGCATCGGCCTCGACCTTTCGCCGGCAAGCCATGTGCTGGGTGATCCCACCGCGCTCGGACGGATTTTTGATAACCTCGTCGATAATGCCCTGCGCCACGCCTCGACCGTCACGGTAAGGAATGTTTCGGATGGCGGTAAGACCTGCTGGTCGTTTGAGGACGATGGCCCGGGAGTTGCGCCCGACCAACAACTGACGTTAGGCACGGCCTATGCCCGTTTCGATCCGTCACGCGATCGACAGACGGGCGGAGCCGGCCTTGGCTTAGCGATCGTCTGCGGACTTGCCGAAGCCATAGGCGGCTCCGTCTCGTTCCGGTCCAAGCCGGGCCGAGGACTGCATGTGCAAGTCGTGCTGTTGTCGGCGGGTAGAAGCTCAGAATGAGCGAGACTCCACTGCAGACTGATAATAATCGGAGGAGTAAATCAAATTGATAAAATTGAGGATCATCAACGATGAGTATCGTCGCTCAACTCGCGATCGGAACGGTGACCGTTGCACTTACCATCATCATGCAAGCGTGTTTTGCCGCAATAGCCTTCTCAGTCGATGATCGCTTCACGCCGCCTCGCACGCGAACAACACGCTTTGGAGCGACCTTGCTTCTTGCCGCTTCTACGATATGGATGCTGCTCGCTATCACGCTGGCGGCTTGGATTTGGGCGGGCCTGTTTATTGTATTGGGTGCCTTCGAAGCGCTGGAACCGGCGCTCTATTTCGCAACGGTTTCCCTGACGACGCTAGGCTTCGGCGACGTTATCCTCTCGCAGGATGTGCGGCTGCTGTCTGCGATCGTGGCTGCCAACGGCCTCGTCATGTTCGGTTTGAGCACTGCGTTTCTTCTCGAATTCGTGGGTCAGGTGCGCGAGGAGAAAGGCAGTTCGACGCGATCCCACATTTCGACGGCAGAATGACTTCGTACAGAACCGGCTCACTTTGGCTAGCATAAACGATTGTGCCTGCCCACTCTACCCGCATCGCCTTGTCCAAGTAGAAAACGCCGATCCGCCCGGGTTTCGACAAATAGTCTGGGGCTTGGCGCTTGCGTAGACTGGATGGTCAAAAGTGGAATGGCGGGTTGCGACTCTAATGTCGGTCCTAACCACCAACTCGGCGGTTCGCCAGAAGCAGATGTTCGCATGGCATGCGCTCAGGTCGGCTTCGCCCTCTCATCCCAGTCATCCGAGCATTGAGGGCTACGTTCCGAAAGCGGACGTCGGTTCGAGGGCGTCGGAGCGATGCCCATATCGGACAATAGGATTAGTCGGCTTAACGGAGATGGATTGGGCTTAAGGACATCTCGAACGGTGGCAACAAAGCGACCTGGGTTCGGTCTTTATCCGCCTTTGACTTGTGCAGGGTCGAGCGCCTGCACCGGGGTTGCGAGAAAGCGGAATGGCTCGGCGGTTCCTTGCTTCGCGGCCGCGACAGCGTTGATGAGCAGCGCCGCCGAAGCGGCAAACCCTTCGATTGAATTTGCCTTGCCAAGCCAGACCCGCGAGGCCTTGGGCGACACGCCCACGGTAACTTCCAGCGCGGCATTGCGCGAACGCGCGGCCGACCGGTAGAAGCTCTGGTCATCAAAGGGGTCGAGCGAATAGTCCAGATCCTGTCCGGCAAGGATCTTGGCATCGGCCTTCGTGGCACTTCTCCGGTGAACGCCCGACAGCCACAGAGTCCGCGCCTGGCCATTCTCCAGAAATGCGGCGGCCATGGTTGAACGGGATATCGGCAAGAGCCAGGTCGGTGGAACGGCTCGACGTCTCTGACCTTGCCGATTCATCGGAAAGCCTCGCGGTTTGGCTGAAGTGCGATCTCACCTTTGATGCTGCCGAGATTGTCGCGAACGTCGACTACGCCAACCTCGTCTTCCAGCAGCGCCTGCACGTCCTGCGACAGCTCTTGCAGCTTCAACATGTCGGGGCCGGTCAGGACGATTTCGATCGGATCGCCCGATGTTGGCTGTCCGGTCTCGGGTGCCACCAGTAGAGTGGCACCGGCGACATTGCGGTCGAGATAGGTCTGTAAAGTCGGGTCGGCAGTCCTCATTTACGCGGGCGGGCGAGAGGAAACGAACTGCATCGCAAGGTCGCTCGACTATCGCCAAGCGTCCCAGTGGACGCCCCACGAAGATCGGACAGGCAATCCTCGCAGACGTGCGACACCTGCTGAGAGGCTTCACCTCTTCGAGCCGGTTTGCTCCGCAAGCAGTTCGACAAGCCTGCGCACGCTGTCCCGCAGTTCGTCAATCCCTACGGATTTGCGCCCCCTCGCAAGGGTTTCGGGAACATACACTGCCTGGTTGCGCAGTATTTTTCCACTCTCGGTCAGTTCGATAACCACTCGGCGCTCGTCTTCCGGATCGCGTGTTCGTCGAACCAGGCCGGCGGCCTCCATACGCTTCAGCAGAGGGGTGAGAGTTCCGCTATCGAGGTAAAGCCGCGCGCCGAGGGAGCCCACCGTCTGGGGTTCTTTCTCCCATAATACCAGCATGACCAGATATTGCGGATAGGTGAGACCCAGCTCCCGAAGAACAGGGCCATAGAGGCGGCTGAGGAGGTTGGTGGCAGCATAAAGGGGAAAGCAAACCTGTCGATCGAGCAACAAGGGATCGCGCGGGTCCTGTGCTGCTGCCACTCCGTCATTCATTGGGCGAACACATTAATTTTCACATCGACGTTTCCGCTGACTGCGTTGGAATAGGGGCAAGCAGCGTGGGCGTTCTTCACGATCTCGTCAGCCTTTGCCTGATTGACCCCGGCAATTTCGACATCCAGTGTGACAGCGAGATTAAACCCGTCATTACCATTCGGCAAGAGGCCGACCTGGCAGGAGACTTCAATGTCGTCGTCACCCACCTTGTCGGTCTGTGCCCGCGTTACATGGATCACGGCATTTTCGAAGCAAGCCGCATAACCAGCAGCGAAGAGTTGCTCGGGATTAGTCGCGTCGCCCTTGCCACCGAGTTCCTTCGGTAGAGCGAGGTCGAGCTCGAGAATGCCATCTTCGCTTTTGACCTTTCCGGCGCGGCCACCATAGGCGTTAACGCGAGTGTTGTAGAGATTTTTCATGTTAGCTCCTTACGGTTAGACAGCAGGATAAATAGTATCCAATTATATTGTGCGCAATATATAATTTGCAAGGCGCGTCATGCTGGCAGACACGCCTTTGCGTCAAATTCTGACCGCGTCACCTGCCCAAAGCTCTCAGAATAGTCTTCTCGACCGGCGAGTAGCTATTGTCGGAACGCTCGAGACTGATCGGCTCACGCGGTAGCAGTGGCGGCTGCGCAATGAAGCGCGGCTACTTACCGTAATCCTTATATGCAGAATGCACGAGGAAAGGGTGGCACAGATACACCTTGCCGGCCGGACCCGTTGCCAGTTGCTCCAGGCGATGGGCCGATCCGGCGAATCCGTCCGAGGTCAACTCTCGAAGGGTCAGACCGGCTTCCTTGGCCGGTGCGAGTTGTCGCGCTGTATCGATATGCGAGCCGACCCGAATGCGCGTTGAGGAATCGTGAATACCCACATCCGAGAATAGGAACAGCATCAACAGGGCGCGGCCCTTGCGGTGCACATTGGCCCGCCACTCCATGAAGTCGGGCTTCTCATAAGCGAAGCTGACCTCGATGTGCCACCCGTCGTCTCCAGGTTCTTCGGCAGATGGAAAGCCAACAGCAAATGTTCCGAGTCCGCCCCGCGGCAGCCACCGACCTTTGCCCACAAGCTGGTCGAATGCTGTATGCAGGGCGGTTGTGTTTGCCGCTTCGTGAAACGGAGCCTGATCGAACCGCTCGAGACGGGCCGGGTCCAGGTGGTCGAGTCATCGGGATCGCATCCCGTGGCCACCCACAGGATCGCGCGCGCTTCTGCGGCCACCTTGGATGAAAATGCAGCACCCACCCAGACGAAGCCGTCGCGAACGAAGCGGGCAATGGCATCTGCGCCAAGCGCAGAGAAGTATCGATTAGGCGCGTATGGTCGAGCGGCATTGCTGCTTCACGAGCCGGAAACCCGGCCAGCTCAGCCCAACGGAAAGGGTCGAGGCGCGATTGAGAGTGATGAACTTCATGGGCTTCTGCTACCTGATGTATTGTAGAGACACGACAAACGGCTGCCATTGAACAGGTGCTGGGCATACATGGGTGGTCTGCCATGGGGTCGGAAGCAAAATGGCCGATTTGCATTGGTTGCCTGCCCAAAGCAGACAGTCAGCAACCGGCCCATTTTGAGCCACCACTTATATACCGAGAGCGACTGGCTTACGGTCGGTGTGCTCTCAGCGAGTAGGGTGAAGGAGCGGACTTTAAGCACACCGTACGCCGCCATGCGGCAGAAAGAGATTGTTAAGCAATAGGTTACGCGAAGTTATTCCTCTACAAAGAGGAGCAAGTCAATGCAAGCAAATGGCTATCTGCTACCAGCGAATGAAGCCACGAATCATGTTCAAGCCCGATCCGGTGATGGGCGCGGGAGTGGTGAAAAAGCAAAACCGAGCAATCGGGTTCGGCTCAATGGGAACATCGTTCGGCGCAAACCGGGCAAGCGCATCCAAGAGTATTGGGATATCGACCTGCCGGGCTTTGGCCTGCGGGTAAATCCCGGCGGCAGGCGGACATGGTTTGTCCTGTTCCGCCAGCGCGGCAAGCTGCGGCGCTTGTCGCTCGGAACCTCCCGTGACATCACACCTGCCATGGCCCGCCGCCTCGCGCGGGCGAAGCTGGCCGAAGTGGCGCTGGATGGGCTGCCGACGCGCAGGAAGACCCGCGCTGCGCAGAAGAGCGATGCGCCGTTGCTGCGTGATTATGCCGAGCGATTCTGGGCTGACTACGCACGGCACTGGAAGCCATCGACCCGCAAGCGCAATGAGAGCGCCATCTTCAAGGAAATCCTCGGCGCGTTCGGCGACCGGCGGATTGACGACCTGGCTAAGGGCGACATCCTGTTCTGGCGCGACAGCTTCGTCGAGCGGCCCGGCGTGTTCAACCGCACCTTGCCGGTGTTCTCGGTGATGATGGGCTATGCGGAGCGCCTCGGCTTGCGTCCGCGCGGCTCCAATCCCTGCAAGGGCACGCCGCGTTACAAGCGCAAGCCGATGGAGCGGTTTTTGTCGGCACACGAATATGCGCGACTTGCCACAGCATTGCGGGACTATGAGGCTGAGCAACCGCTCTATGTCGCGGCGATCCGGTTGCTGATTTTTACCGGCGCGCGTTGCGGTGAGATTGAGCAACTGCGCTGGGAATGGGTGCAGGAACCGCGCCTGATGCTGCCGGACAGCAAGACCGGCGCGAAGATCGTCTATCTCAACCGGCAGGCTATCGATGTGATAGCATCGCTCCCAGACCGGAAAGCAACCGGCCTGCTGTTCCCTTCGTTCCGAAATCCCGACAAGCCGATCTCGCTGGGCATTCACTGGTCGAAAATCCGTAACCGCGCGGCCCTGCCGGATGTGCGGCTCCATGATTTGCGCCACAGCTTCGCCTCGGTCGCGATCCGCAACAACATCTCGCTCATGGTGATCGGCAAGCTGCTGGGGCATGCGCTGGCAGAAACGACAACCAGATATGCACACCTGTCCGACGAGATCGTCGCCGATGCGGCGGAACGCGTTTCCGGCTCCATCGCGCGCTTGATCGGAGTCGGGCAGTGAACGCGCTGACACTGCGGGGGATCGTCGCCGAGGAACTGGGTAACCTCAGGCTCCATGTGATTGGCAAGTGCGGTGGCCTGGGCGAGCTGCGCAAGACGTGCTGGACACGCGAACTGCCGGGATTTGGCACCCGGCATTACGTCAGCGGGCGCAAGGTCTACATCGTCCAGGCCCGGATGGAAGGGCGCACCCGCACCGTGACGATCGGCAATGCCAAGGTGCTCAGCCGTGCGCAGGCGATGGATGTAGCACGCCGCGTGCTGCTGCGCGCCCATACCGGCGAAAACCCGGCGGAGGAGCGCAAGCGGCTCCGCAAGATTCCATCCTACCGGGACTTCCTCAAGACCTACTGGGAGAGGGTATCACCAAGATGGAAGCCCTCCACGCTCTACACTCACCGCTACTACAAGCGGAAATATCTCGACCGGGCATTCGAAGGCCTGTTCCTTGATGAGGTCGAGGAACGCCATGTGCAGGAATGGTTCAACCGGATCACCAACACGGGCGGACCTGGCGCCGCCAATCGTTGCCGTGAAATCCTGCGCGCCATGTTCAACAAGGCGGAGCAATGGGGCGTTCGCCCCGAAGGCTCGAACCCCTGTCTCTACATCCGCAAGAACAAGGGGCGGAAGTGCGAGCGCTTCCTGTCCGATCAGGAGTTCAAGCGGATCGGGGAAGTGCTCAACCGGCACGGCAAAACCTTTCCGCTGCATTGCGCGGCGATCAGCCTGCTGATCCTGACGGGCTGCCGTAAATCGGAGATCACCTGTCTCAAATGGAGCGAGGTGCGAGGGCGGCGCTTGCTACTGACCGACAGCAAGACCGGCCCGCGAACGGTCTGGCTGGCCGAGGCAGCAGCGACGATCCTTCACGCCCTGCCACGCCGGGATAAGCAACATTACGTGTTCTGGAATCCGGCGACCCAGCGCCCGATCACCGATATCGGCAATCTGTGGAGCAAGCTGCGCGACGAAGCAGGCCTTCCCGGCGTCCGCATTCACGATCTGCGGCACAGCTTTGCCAGCCACGCCGCCGCCCACTCTGAAACCCTGCCTATGATCGGCAAGCTGCTTGGCCATGCCGATGTTCGGACGACGACCCGCTATGCCCATCTTGACGATAGGCATGTCATCGAGGCTGCGCAGCGCATCGGCGACCAGATTGAGCGGAACATGGGCGGATCATATTCATTGAGCCGTAACACTAAGTATGATAGTGGACCGTTGCTGCATGACTGACAACCCGCGCATCCGCATCTACGCCAACCGCTGGTTCGCCAAGTTCGCGGCAAAGGAAAAGATCAGCGATGCCACGCTTGCTGATGCCGTGCATCGGGCCGAATCCGGCCTGATCGACGCCGATCTTGGCAGCGGTCTGATCAAGCAGCGCATCGCGCGCCAGGGCGGAGGCAAATCGGGCGGGTATCGCTCGATCCTGATCTTCCGCTCGGGCGAGCGGTCCGTATTCGTGTTCGCTTTCGCCAAAAGCGGCAAGGCGAACCTGAGTGCGGCGGAACTGAAGGTCTATCGCAAGGCTGCCAGCATCATACTGGAGCTGGGCGATGACCAGATCGAAACGGAAGTTGAAGCAGGCCGATTGGTCGAGGTGAAAGACGATGAGCAAGGCTAAGGCAAAGACCTACAAGAGCGAGGCGATGGCCGCCGTCCACGAGATGATGGAGGGCCTTCACGACGCGGGAAGCATCGACAAGCGCACCATGCGCGAGTTTGACGAGGCCTGCCTTGCGGCTGCGCCCGTTCTGTCGCCCGACGAGATCAAGGCTATCCGTGAGGCAGAGCATGTCTCGCAGCCGGTATTCGCTCGTTATCTCAACGTGTCAAAGAACCTTGTGTCGGACTGGGAGCGCGGCGCAAAGAAACCGGGAGGTCCGGCGCTGCGGCTGCTGTCGATCATTCAGCGCAACGGGTTGGATGCTGTGGCTTAATCGGGGCCACGTTCTGCCGGTTTTTTCCGGATAGGGGATTTCGGAAAGCTGAAATTCAAAGTGCCGGAGCATTGCTCATTGCAAACTACAACTACAGTGGCACTCTTCATTTATGGTCAAAAATTCGAGACTTTCAGATAAATCTGCGCACACACTCTTATTCAACTAGCCTATGCTTAGAGAGCCGACAGAGTAAGCAGTCAACTCACTCGAAAGTCAGATCTTGCCTCGCCTTGATAAAGCAGCGACCGTTGTAGGAGACGAAGGAGTCATAGAACGGGTAATCCTTCACACCCTCGGTCTCCTGTTGCTCAATGCCTTCCCAAAATTCATCCTCGTCGTCTACGCCTACATCGTCGATGTGCGATTCCACCTCTGTGTTGATGCTACCGACCCTGCGGATCGAGTTTGGAAGGTGCACAACCGAGTCGAGATAGAGCCTTATGCTTTCGACCGTTTCGACGCCTTCCGGAAGTTCGACGTATCCATCGTAGGAGGCATCCACGGTTCCGACCGTTCGCAAGCTGGCGGGCAATTTCACGACGGGATGATCGGAGACATCGATTTCGCCGATCTTCGTAACTCCCTCCGGAATCTCAATACCGGCGTTGCGTTCCAGTTGGAGTCTGCCGATTTCCCTGAGGCCGGTCGGATAGGCAGCGATGGTCGGCCACTGCATGTAATATTCCTGAACGAATTCAGCTTCGCAAATTGATTGCGGATCAATCCCTCGTATCGAGGGTGGGGGATCTGGGAGTGGCAATGGGTCTGGAGCGTCCTCTTCCAACCAAAGCGCGAGACGCTCGACAGCCCACTGATGGGCCGCTGCATTTTCATCGTCGATCTCGTCCGGTCTTTCGCGTTTGCGGTAATCCATCCCCAAATAGGCGAGCAGGGTGAGCGCAGCCCATTCTGCCCAGATCGCCCATGCCGAACCGCGTACCCTAGGATAATGCCAACTCGAAAAATCCAGCGCGGCCCATTCCGCGCTCGCATAAAAGCCTTTCGGTGCGAACCAGCCAGCCCAAGCGGCGAGCCCCTCTTTGTACGCTCGCGTCCATCCACCCTCATCGAGTTCGCCGGATAAAAAAGACTTGGTTGCGATGATCGATTTTCGTGGACGGTCGTCCGACGGGCATTCTCCCTCGAAGCTGAGTAGGGCTCTTGTGGCGCAATCGTTTATGAAGCCCGTCAGGCGATCCTTCACGACAGCATCGGTCTGTGCCACCCGCGCTATGGGAACCAGGAGTTGACGAACGCTTATCGGCTCTTTGAGTGATGAGGAGGCATCGCGCATTGTAAGGCGCTTCTTGGTAGACCCCCCGGTAAGCTCAAGCAGAACAGGTCGTATCTCATCCTTATAAAGGACGCACATGTCCAATTTGTCGAGGTCTGCGATCGACAGCGAAAATTTTGACGCCTTTGACATTCGCGGGGCACCTTTCAAAGTTTCATCGACAAAGTGAGATCACTTCCACTCTGCAAGCGATAATAATCTCTGGTTGTCGATGCGGAACCTTTCATCTTGATAGAACAAGCATCGTAACGCTCGGTTAGGTACTACTTTCGGAGACATCCGTGCAGATTCTGTGATGCTAATAGGTTCTTCCCTCTCTCTTAGAACTGAGTAGACAGTGTTAAGAAATACCCTCTGCTCTTCATATTTGAGATCAATATCGCGATCATTGATTCCCCAAGTCTTAGCATCTAACTTAATAAGAGGATGGACGACATGGAATTGCATTCCTTCATTAATGCCACGTACGGCCACCAAACGCTGGCGCAATTCCGATGTTGTAATCGGGGATCCTGCATCCTTAACAATCGCGATGACGGCTTGCCGAATGTCCACACGTCCACTCGACACAGTGTCGTCCCCGTCAGACCAAACCATCCTACCAAATGACTGCAATTCTGCAGTTTGCTTCAGAGCGATATCCAACTGATACTTATCGAAACAGGACGGCAAATCTATTTCGCGTTCAGTTAGTGCTAGAAGCAGCTCTGAGGCGTGCCATTGTCGACCACGTTCGCCTTCGTAAACAATATCAATTGCCTCTGCTGCGAAGCTCTCCCAATCACCGCGTTCTACAGCCATATGTCGCAACGTACCGTAAGTTCCCGGCCCAAAAAGATATCCGACTTCCGCCGCTGCGTTATGAACTCGCCTTTCGTCTATCGCCTTCCCCAAGCGCTCTTCAGCGATCTGAGCGATTTCGGAATAGTGGAGAGGCTGCTCTGCATCATGCAAGACCGCTTCGACCACCTGGTCGGCTCCATTACCGTAAGAAATTAGCACCTCCTCGCCTTCCTCACCGGCAAAGTGGCACCTCCGTGAACAATGATCCCAAAGCAGCCCCCTAAATTCGGCTGAAGCTTCCGGCAGGAGAAGCCCGACTTGGTATTCGCATTCTGTCCTAGTGACGTGACCCCCAGCTTTCCCCCAGCTGGGATTAGAGCCGGGCGGTTGTTTTGCGCATCAGCGCGGTTGAAGCAATGGGCTGCGTAGCGGAGCCCGTAGGGCGTAGCGAAGCAGGCCATTGCTTATCCAGTTCAGCGGCGAACGCCGCCGGTGTTGCGTAACCGAGAGACGAGTGTGGTCGCTCCCGATTGTAGTCTTCGACCCAGGCCGCGATCTCGACACGGGCATGGGCCATACTCAAGAACAGCGTCTCGTTGAGCAGTTCGTCCCGCATCCGGCCATTGAAGCTCTCGACATAGCCATTCTGCATCGGCCTTCCGGGCGCGATGTAATGCCACTCCACGCCGACCTCGCCGCACCATGCCAGCACAGCGTTGCTGGTGAGCTCGGTGCCATTGTCGCTGACGATCATGCCTGGCTTGCCGCGCTGTTCGATCAGTGCGGTCAGCTCGCGAACGACACGGCGACCAGAGATCGAGGTGTCCGGCACCGCTGCCAGGCACTCCCGGGTCACGTCATCGACCACGTTGAGCACCCGGAACCGTCTTCCCGAAGCCATCTGGTCGTGAACAAAGTCCAGGCTCCAGCGCTGGTTCGGCAGCGCCAGAACCGGAGCAGGTGCCCTTGTGCCAACAGCACGCCTGCGGCTACGTCGTCGCCTGACCGCCAAGCCTTCCTCACGGTAGAGCCTCTGGGTCTTCTTGCGGTTGATCATGATCCCCTCCCGGCGCAGCAGGATATGCAGACGGCGATAGCCGAACCGGCGACGCTGGTTGGCCAGCTCGCGCAGCTTCTCACGCAGATCGACGTCATCGTCCCGGGTGGAACGGTAACGCACGCTCTTGCGATCAGCATCGATGACACGGCACGCCCGCCGCTCGCTCATCCCATGGCACGCCTGGAGATGAGCAACAGCTTCCCGCTGCGCGGCGGGCGTCAAAACTTTTTTGCCAGAAGATCCTTCAACGCCGCCTTGTCCAGCATCGCATCGGCCAGCAAACGCTTCAGCTTCGCGTTCTCGCTCTCCAGCTCCTTCAGCCGCCGGGCATCGGACACTTCCATCCCGCCATACTTCGACTTCCAGTTGTAGATCGTCGCTTCAGATACACCGTGCCGACGGGCAAGGTCAGCGGTCTTGGCTCCCGCCTCCGCTTCCTTCAGCACGCCAATGATCTGCTCTTCTGAAAACCTCGTTCTCTTCATCTCGTCCGTCCTTCTGTCAGGGCCGGACTCTAATCCAACTTGGAGGAAAATCAGGGGGTCACGTCAGCGCCAACCAACATCTGTCGGGCGGATTCAATAGCCGTCGCCCAATCGTGCTCTTTTAGAAAAGTTAGATACTCGACACCATCAATTTCCAGAACTGAAACTCCTGCGTCGCAAAGCTTTGTAATCAAATATCTCGCCACCGACCCGTACTCGGAAAGGCCAGTGAACCAGGGATCAAGTGCTGCGGCACCAATAAGAGGCAGCGGATATTTTCGTTCAGAAAGAAGATTCTTCAGTTTCGCACCTAGAAGATCATCCCATATCTCCTGTCTGATTATCTTATTAATTGTCTTACTTTCGATTTGGCGAATTCGCTCACGAGATACGCTGTAGTCAGCACCAATCTCTTCCAGAGTCTCTGGTGGGCGCTCCCATCCCATTCTTCGCTTCAGGATGTCTGCCTCGCGCGGCTTCAAGCCAAGGAAGCAATTTTCCACCGCTTCGACCAGACTCTGGCTGGCGATTCCACATTGGTCAGTGGGCGCGTCACCACTTTTTATAGCTGCGATAAGTGCGTCATGTGATGGGGTTGGACCCGCTTCAATCGCCAACATCAAGCTTCGACAAAGATCGCGACAGGATGTTCGTCCAAAATTCTGGAATTTGAAGAGATCATCCAAGGTGTGTCGGGCCAAGTCAGATACCGTATCGATACCGTTTCGCCGAAAAACGTTGTCGAGCCTCACTGTGAGTTCAAACTCTGAGAAACTGCGGGAACTCAACCATGGCGGGGCTGATCTTGCTATCTCGGTAGGGTCGCTTTTGCCGAGGCCCAGCAATTTTTCAGAACGATACTTTCCCAGCTCGGCACGCAGCTTAGCAGTCAATCGCCCTTCGTTCGCTACGTAAGTTTCTTCATTGAGTATCTCGCTCGCAAGCAGTTCAGCTTGGACACCGTCGTGCTCAAAAATGAACTCTCTTACCCACCCCGACGCTTCCGGATCTTCAGCAGAAACATCCACCACAGGGTCCTCGATCGTGTAGCCCCAGCCATCCAGCGCTAGATATATTGGTTCTCCCTCCACATCACCAATGGCTTCGGACGATGATTTGTAGCTAGAAGGTAGAGCTCCGCGCGCCCCTGGCGTTAGTAGAAGTCGGCCAGCCTGTTCTTGCGCGATCGTTTCGAAAGACCTCGCATCTCGGCGATCAAAGCCGACGTGCAATACTCCGCAGTGAGAGTTCGGCATTGCCCGGTCCCAAGCGTCGACAATTTCATTGAGGCCGTGGAACACACCGATGGTCCACTCGCCATCATTATCACGTATTATCAGGAAAGCCCTGAGTGAAGTTAACATTTCAGCTCTGCTTAGCTTTGATCTGCTCCAGCAAACCTACGAAATCAATTTCGCCGGTTGTGGCTTGCGAATAAAGCTCGTTCACGCCCCAATCAGCGAGACGTTCAATCAACCGGTAGACAGTAGTCTCAGACAGGTGCTCGGGCATTAAGCATTCGACAGAGCGTCTAAGCATCTGGTCTGGGTCGAGTGATCCGACATTGTATAAATTCACTCGCTTCGTGAGTTCAGTTGGTGCTGCGCCTTGTGCGAGAGCGAGACTAATCCCAAAACGGTACCCATCGATTTTATCTGCGAATACGCCCATCTCCTTAAGCTCGGCTAGCTTGTCATCTGTGGATTCAGATAGTCCGACGTTGATTATATCGGTGGTCACAAACTTACCCTTTCAACGTTCGATTGATTCTCGGATACTTCGTTAATCCGATAGCTTGCACCGATCTTCGCCTTAATCGAAGCAAGGTCTGTCTCAGGACGTATCTCTCCGCCGTGGACTAAGAGAACGAATTGGCTCGTGACGGTCGGTAGATAACGGAGAATGTTATCGCGGTGATGTGGGTCAAGCCTTCCAAACGGTGTATCCATAACGACCGGTCCAATTGAACGGCCGGTTCGATTGAGGCCATCAATCAACGACAGCGCTACTACTTGCTCTGCACCGGCACTCCGAATGGAGACAGGATGACCTGCGCTATCAATGATGCTGAGGCCATAGTTCTCGTTGATCTCCAATCCACGATACGATTTCTGCGTGGTCATTTCCTTGAAGGACTTGCTAGCAAGATCTTGAACTCGTTCCCGCAACTTATCACGCAGTCGCTCGACACTTGCGGCAAAGCATGCCTCCACTTCCCCTGCTACCCGTGCCTTGACCGTACTCCTTTGGGATCTAGCTCCTGCCAAGCCTTCGATAGACTTGCGAGCCACTGCCAAGTCCTCGTTCGTTTTAGCGATCGTCTTCTCGCCAAGCTTTATCGCTTCAGTCAGTCGACCTTCTTCTTTCAGCTTTTCCTGATGTAGTACTCGTTTCCGGGCTAACTCAGCTGTATCGTGGCCTGCAATCTTCTCGTGCGCTCGCTCGATATCATTTTCAGCACGCTGCAATTTAACTTCAGCGGCTCGAATATCTCGATCGATGTCCGCGATCCTGTCTCGCGCATTGATACCTCGGATTTCGTCGAGCAATGCCAGTTCCGAGGAACTGTCGGAATGATCAGATCCTTCGGCACACAGTTCACTATGCTGACCTTCCAATTGCCCCAACTGAGTGCCGAGTTTCGCTCGATCTTTTTCAGGGAATGGCTGAAAACAGGTGGGACACTCTTTTTGATCGAGAGCGCGCTTTATATCATCGATCTTATCTTCAAGTCGGATTCGCTGTTTGAGCAAATCGCTAGCTTTCTTTTGGTGATCACGAAGAACCTTGCGCCTTGCATCCAACTTCGCGTCCAGCATATCTCGCCAAGCGGACGAAAGTATCGCGTGCCTCTCTTGTCTTTTTTGCTTTAGAGTATCGCTAGCTTCTTCTGCTGATTTTCGCCCGGCATCGAGATTTGCTTTGTGCGCTAGCAACGACGCAGCTTGCTCGAGATCATCCTCTAGACTTGCGCGCTCGTCGCGAGTCTTCGCCATTTTCTCGACCAGTCCACTTAGGTCTTTCTCCTGACTTTCGAGAAGCGTGGTCAAGCTGCTCATGTTCGCTGCTGAGCGTTCCAAGCCCTTCACATGCTGCATCTCTTGGGTTTGCTTCTTTGTCGCTGCCTTTAAAATTGCACCTAGTTCTGCCCGTCCGTTGGTAAGCGCGGGCACTCCCAGAACTTGCTCGATTGCTTCTTTTATCTGCCGACCTTGCTCGCTACCCTCAATCAATAGCTCTTCATATTCACCGAGCAACTCACCATCAAAAAGGAAGAAGCGGGCAACCTGTTCTGGGGCAAACTTGTTGATTTCGGCCTCGACCTGATCGCCCGCAATCACAACCCCGTCACGCGTGAGGTGCGTCGCCACTATGAAATCTTCTGGACGATTGGGTGTCGCGACATGCGACCGCCTCGTCGCTGTCCGCCTGAGTTCGTATTCTCGACCGCTGGCCTCAAACCTCAGGAATACATCTACATCCCAGTCATCCATTCTTGCGCCATCTCGGTTAACGAGTTTGTGCAAAGGAATTGGGCGCGAATGTCGTCCCATTGCTTTTCCGTAGAACCCCCACCGCAATGCATTCATCAATGAGGTCTTGCCGCGCATATTGTCGCCGAACACCAGCATAACATTTTGATGATCATCGGTCGGAAAATCGATCGTGACGGGATCACGATAAGGCATGAAGTTCCTTGCTTTCAGAGTATGCAGCTTCATTTGCTATCAGTGCCCAGTACGAGTTTATCTACTGCTTCATCGATAAGCCTCTCCATAGCGACCGAAGGTTGCGAGCGCTCTGGGTTGAACTGATGTTGCCTCTGTATTTCATAGCATGCCCGAAGAAGCTCCGGATCAAGCTCCGGTGCGATTTCTTGCCGCACGTCCAGTAGCGTTTGAAGCGCCAGATCGTCGCTCTCAGTCATCTATTTCATCACCCTCTTCTGGATCGAAATCGTCAGGATCGATGCCCATCTCGATCGCTATCTCTCTAAGATTCGCCGCTGCCATTTGGTTGATCGCATTCTTCGCGAATTCAACCGAGCGGACAAGCTCTGCCCTGAGCAAACCCATCTGGTCCTCTTCCTCGTCAGGGTTCACTGGTGTGACAATTGCGTCATGGATAACCGCAATATCCTTTCCAGGAGATTTTCGGAGCACGCGTCCGCGTCTCTGAATAAATTGACGAGGGTTCTGAGAGGAGGCAAGAATTAAGGCGTGCGATACGGCAGGTATGTCTACGCCTTCATCAAGGCACCGTATGGAAACCAGTATGCCGCCGAATCTTCTAAACCAATCCATCGTGGCTTCACGATCGCCCTCCATGGAAGAGTGGTATTCGATTGGATCGAGGCCACTTTCTCTCAGTGCATTCAACACTTCTGCAAGCTGGTCTCCATCTTCGCAGTAGACGAGCCAGCTCTGACCCGGTTCAAACTCCTCGACCATCACACGAGTTGCCAATGAAACTTTAGCGGCCGCTTTCTTGGCGATTCGAGCGCGTTTAATCAGCATCATGCGCGCGCGTTCGCTTAATGCCTTTCGACCCTCATTGTCGCTCTTAGACCTAGCGATTTCCTTGCTAATTGCTCGGGATTGGATGAGCCAATCCTCTGCCTCGGTAGCCGAGAGATGCACCGGGTGAGGGTGATATTCGTAGCAAACAAGTCGACCGGCATCGACTGCGTCCATGAGGGTTATCTTCGGAAGCACTATCGGACCAAAGTATGAGAAGATCCTTTCGGTGCCTTCTGAATCGCCGTAGCGCTTTGGAGTCGCGCTAAGCCCAAGCCGAGCGCCTGCTTCGGTCGCAAGGAATTTCGAGTTTTCTCTGCTACCAATCTGGTGCACTTCGTCCGCCACCACTAAGAGATGATCACCAGCGGTCACATTGGCGCGAAACTCCTCGGACGCAGCCGTTGGCATCGTCGAGATGATTATTCTCGGTCCAAGGGAAACGTCGGCGTCCGTCATCGCCGGAAGTCTACCCGAACCTCGCCATTTGTTGTTCCCGGCACCAGCCAACAACAGCGCTGCCTCTGGGATTTCGTCCGCTACTTCGTCCGCCCACTGCGAGAGGAGAAGTCGACTAGGCACTAAGATGAGCGCCGGTTTACCCTCGAGTATGTGCTGTCTGATTGCAGTTATTGCGGTGAATGTCTTACCGCTGCCTGTCGCGTGCTCAAAGATCCCGCGCCTCCCGGCCTTAATCCAGCGTTCGATCGCATTCGCCTGGTGAGGCATAGGAACTCTGCGAGGCATTTTTTCGATCGTCTCTTCTGATGGCAAAGAGGCCAAATCTGGCGAAGCGAATTTCTCGAAGTATTCTTTGGCTGTTTCTGGCAGGGAGCAAACTTCAATGTCTTCGTCCTTGGCGCTCCAAAGTCGATCAAAATGAGCATCATGCTTGTCAATGCGGTCAGCCTCAAGGCCGCCTCGCCAGCTACAGAACACCTCGATAGATTCGAAATTGCCGTCGTTGCTCCAACCGCTCCAAGTTTCATTTGCGGATCCCTTAAAGCTCACTCGGTTACCCTGCGCATCGGAAAAGATTCCGATCTTTTCGTGGTAGATCCCTCGCCGATCTCGCCGCATGGCGATCTTCAGATCGAGCGATCCAACCGCTATCAGTGTGGCAAGCGTTTTTGCTCCTAGCGCGGTTTGTGGATTAGCAAGCAAAGTATCAAACTGCTTGATGAGGATCGATGCTAACTCCGAACCCCGCTTCGCGTATCCTTCAGTAATCCTTTCGACATCTCCAGCGTCGAGCGCCGGGGAGCATATCAGTTCGATCCTTCCGCCTTTTCGGACGAACGAGACAATGGCTGGACCGACGACCAGAAATACACTTGATCTGAAGTATCCGGCAGCTCTGCGATACAGTTTGGCTTCCCTGAGGCAGCACGCATAAAACTTCTCTACAGGATCGTCTTTGAGCGAACGGTATTCGGTTTCGAGATCCAGGGATGCCAAGTTCCCCGAATATCCATTCGAGTTCGATGACAGCGAGGTTGCCATCACCATCCTTGCTTCCGTCGCATCCTGAAACTCGAAGGGCAATCGTTCATCCGCCTTGCCCAATCAGGTCCATGAACCGCCCTTTAGAGCCTTCCACATAGTTTGCATCAGCTTCTACTGCAATCCAGCGGCGTCCCAAGCTCTCGGCCACACTGCCGGTCGTGTTTGACCCCCCAAAAGGATCAAACACAAGGTCATTCTCATCGGTCAAAAATTCGATAAAAAATGCAGATAAGGCTGGTTGCATTCTGGCCGGGTGGCTCGGAAGGTCGTTACCTTTGCAGTACCTCCGATAACCTGCGTCCCAACCTGTTCCGGTGTACTTTAGCAAAGCCTCGGGATAGTGTTCGCCAGTAAGATCAAGTACATTTGGCCCTATTGAGCCGCCATGATCTTTAAGAAAACCTGTTTTGGAGATCACGTGGCCAGATGGTCTCGTTCCTGCATTATAGGACTGTCGCTTCAGCAGCTTCTTCATGTCCTTGCTGTAGGGATTTAGGACCCGTCGGTTGTCCGCCTTGGGGAACTCAGCTTTCGACAGCCACCAAACATGCGTGAATGAATCTTTGAGTCGAGCTCGCTTCAAGTTTACCCATGCGGCTGGGCTGGGAAGTCTCGCGGGATTGTGGCAGATGACATGCTGACAGAGATTTAGATTTGCGGCTCGCTTGAACGCCATCAAAGCTTCGAGCGGGAGTGTGGACATGATGGGCGCACCTTGCTCCCAAGCGTTGCCAATTTCGATGACTATGGAACCATCATCGGTGAGCATATCGGTGAGGGGTTGAGCCAGTGATTCTATCCAGCGCAGATAAGCTTCACCTGTCTCGTTTCCGTAACGCTTCTTACGCACAAGGGGGAAGGGTGGCGAAGTGACAATTAGGTTCACGTTGCCCCGCTGCTTGCGCAGATATGAGGAATCGAAGGCATCCTCGATCTTGCTGTGGAGCATGATGCCCATCTCTGTCGTGTAGGCATTCTGCGTGGCAGGCTTCTTGCGAGCGGTCACTGAATCTTTTTTTCCCGCCTTCACGGCCACATGCCCCAATCGCTCTTTCGCGGCGGATAGTCGCGTTCTTTTCTTGCAAACGCACCGCCATTTACTGCAAAATTCACATCGCATGTTCCGCGATGCTCTACGTTTTCGGATCGACCTCATCTTTCCGCCCTATCGGTACACCAATAATCTAAAATTTGCTTTCCGCAACCGACGCTTGCCTTCGAAAATTTTGCCACGAGCACTTCGTCGTCTGTGCCTTCAGACCCGCCACCGATACCCTTCCGGCTTTCTTCGCGAACAGTCCTGAACCAGGTCAGCTGAGGACGGCAACCCGTTCCTTTCCGGCCGTGTTGGCACGCCCTTTGGCGCGATTGCGGACGCAAAACCGGTTCCCACTTTTGCTGCAATCGCTGGGGCGCGCTTGCCCGCACCACCCGTCATGAACAGGTTCCCCTTGGAGCTTCGCTCCTGCGGTGCAGTCCTCCCATGCCCTGCTTCTTCTGGATGTTCGCAAGCCGGAGATGGTCTCCGGTTTGAGGAACTGAAGGAACTTACACCATGACCAATATCGCAATCCTCACTGGCCGCATCGCCCGCGATCCGGAAACTCGCGAGACCAAGGGCGGCACCAGCGTCACCGGGTTCACCGTCGTCACCGATCGCCCTGCGCGCGACAAGGACGGCAAGACCTACAAGGACGAGAACGGCTACACCGCCAAGGAAAGCGAGTTCCACCGGGTGACCTGCTTCAACGGCCTCGCCAAGACCGTCGGCCAGTACTGCTCCAAGGGCCAGCTGGTCAGCGTCCAGGGCCGCATCCACTACACCCAGTGGGAGGACAAGGACGGGGTCACGCGCTACGGCACCGAGATCCTTGCCGACAAGGTGGATTTCCTCTCCCGCGGCAGTGGTTCGAGCGACGACAACGACAACACCGGCGCTCCCGAGATCAACTGACACCTTCCATCACCGATCCCCATCGGAGGGGCGCAGTCCAGCCCGGACTGCGCCCCTTCTTGCGTTCTACAAATTCTCTGGCGGGGGAGGGGGCCTGGCTCACGGTTGTCCCAGTGTGATGGGCGTGCAACCGGCGCGTCAAGGACGGCAGGGTCCCACCATTTTGCCTCCCCTTCGCTGCGCTGCGGTCCGACAAAATCGTTACCCCTACCGCCGCTGAGCGGTCGCCCGTGCGGGCGATCCCTGACCCGCCGACCGCACGCCCATCCGTCCTGCTCCTGCCGTCAACGGCAGACATCAGGAGGATATTATGGCTACGCAGTTTCAACGCGCTTCGAACTCGGAACGCTACTTTGCCGCGCTGGCTGTTGCAGAGCGTCGGGCGCTGCACAGCTTCTTCGATCAGCACATCGTTGAGGATAAGCACTTGGGATATTTCGCGCTGGACGAGGGCGACTACAACGCACTTCCGGCGCACCTTGCGGCGCGCGTGGTGCACACCATCCACGGGGCGATGTCAGACGAGTTCTGACCGCAATTGCAGGGCAGGGACCGGCAACGGTTCCTGTCCTTTTTCTTTGTTCGCTGGATTGAAGCTTGTGCGGTGAAATGGCGCTTTGCGAATGCACCACCTGCTCGTCAAGCAATGCCAAATAGGCCAGCGCAGTTTGCCTTAACAAGATGGCTATCTGTTACCAAACTGTTCCCCAGCGAGAACAAACCTGCACCCATTCCTCTTCCCCTCAAGCCCGGTTTGGGCTAGGAAATCCGCCTGAATACAGTGCCTTTGCCGACATTGAACGGTCGGGGCAGTGGTGGATCAGACCATGTCCAATTGGGGAACAACTTCGTGCACACCGGACGCAGTAGCACTGCTGTGTTTTGGGAAAAAGTGCAATAAAATCAGTGCGCGAAACGCTCAAAGTGCTCGGCAGAGAGGGCGCTGTTGAATGCCGCGCGGTCCCCGCAAATGACAGTATTTCCAAGGGTTCCGGGGGCAGTTTGCATGAGGGCGAATGCCATATGGTCCCCAAACGTCGAAGGTCTGCCCGTAGAGCGCTTCTCGATGGCAATTTTGCCCGCCGAAAACTGCCGCTGCGCGACCGCGAATACTGCATATGGGACACCGAGCTGGCGGGCTTTGGATTGCGCGTAAGGCCGAGCGGCAACTACTTCTGGTTCGTGCGCTTGCGCCATCGCGGCAAGCATCGGCGCATCACCCTTGGCCGAACCGACGAGCTGGAGGCGGGGCTGGCAAGGACGCAAGCTCGCCGCATTCTTGCCGAAGCCGCGCTCGATGGTTTGCCTAAACGCGCCGTGGTCAAGGCCACCCCGACGATGACCGATTTCGTTGAGGCCTATTGGGATGATCTATCCCGCGTCTGGAAGCCCTCGACCACAAAGCGAAACTGGGATGCATGGCGGCTCGATATCAAACCTACGTTTGGGGACACGCGCGTAGCCGACATCCTCCCACCGGACATCCACCGCTGGCGCGATGGATGCGCGGGAGAGAGCGAGGTGAAGTTCAACCGCGCCGTGCCAGTGCTGTCCGCGCTGTTCAAATATGCCGAAGCTCTCAAGATGCGTCGGCCAGGTTCGAACCCCTGCCGAGGGATGCCGCGCTACAAGCGGCAAAGCGTCGAGCGCTATTTGACGCCAGCCGAGTATCGCCGGATCGGAGCGGCGTTGCGTGAGGCCGAGGCAGATCGACAGGCAGAGGTCGCAATCGCTCGCCTGCTACTGTTCACCGGCGCGCGCGTTGGCGAGATCAAGAATCTGCGCTGGGAGTGGGTGAAGCCGCCCCGATTGGTGCTGCCGGACAGCAAGACCGGCCCCAAGGTGATCTGGCTCAACTCGCAGGCGCAAGAAGTCCTCGCCGGGATCAAGCGGCGCGAAGGCAGCGAGCTGGTGTTTCCGAACCGGACCGGAAGACGCCCGTTGAACTTCGACCAGTGGTGGTTCGTCTTCCGGCGGCGCTGCGCTCTGCCCGACGTTCGCATCCATGATCTGCGCCACAGCTTCGCTTCGACCGCGATCATGGACAATGTGCCGCTATCGACCATCGGCAAGCTGCTGGGCCACAAGCTGGTCGAGACGACCGCCAAGTATGCCCATTTGTCCGACGACGTGATCGGAGAAGCCGCTGAGCGAGTTTCCGACTCGTTGGCGCAAGCGATTGGTCTCAGGCCATGACTGCCGCCAGTCTCAAGCGGATCGTGGAGGAGGCGCTTGCTGAGGTCGGCGCAACCGTCAACTTCAAGCTCGTCCCGAAAGGAAAGGCGCGGACCACAACCTGGCTTGGTGTGGAGCACGGTTTCGGCATCCGCCACTATCCGAGCGGTCGCAACGTCTACATCGTCCAGACCCGCATGGCAGGGCGTATGCGCACGGTGACAATCGGGCCTGCATCGGTCCTTACTCGTTGTCAGGCGCAGATGGTCGCGCGCCGCGTCATCGCTTACGCGCAGGTCGGTCGCGATCCAGCGACCGAACGCCAGCGCATCCGGTCCGCGCCGAGCTTCGCCGATTTCGTGACCGAGTATTGGGATCGCTGGGCGCCGCGTTGGAAGGCATCGACCCTGGATACGCACACCGGCTACCGCCGTCGCTATCTCGATGACGCCTTTGCTGGCGTCTACATCGACGAGCTGAACGAAGGCCATGTGACAAGCTGGTTTGCGAACCTCAACAATCGGACCGGGCCGGGAGCATCGAACCGGACCTTCGAAATCCTCAAACACATGCTGAACAAGGCTGAGGAATGGGGCTACCGCCTCGAAAACACCAATCCGTGCCGCTCAGTTCGGCCCAACCGCAAGCGCCAGTGCGAGCGGTTCCTCACGAACGAGGAACTTGCCCGTCTGGGAACCGAACTGGCGAAGCTTCGATCATCGGACGACCGCACGAAGCAGTGCGCCGGTGCAGCCATCACGCTTCTCCTGCTAACCGGCTGTCGGAAAAGCGAAATCCTTACCCTGGAATGGAGTGACATCAAGGGCAACCGGCTGCACTTGCGCGACAGCAAGACCGGGCCGAGAACTGTTTGGCTCGGCTCGGCAGCCCGTGAAGTTATCGCCAAGCTCCCGCGCTTCGAGAGGATTCCATATCCGTTCTGGAACTACAGCTACCGCAAGCCGCTGCGGTGCGTGAATGGTTTCTGGCGCAGGCTTAGAGACGAAGCAGGGCTACCCGGCGTTCGCATCCACGACCTGCGCCATACCTTTGCCAGCCATGCAGCGATGAACAAGGAAACCTTGCCGATGATCGGACGGTTGCTCGGTCATGCTAATGTGCAGACGACCGCGCGCTATGCTCATTTCGATGACGGTCATTTGCTTGAAGCGGTGCAGCAAATCGGCGATTTGTTCGAGTGCATGCTAAATTGAGCAAGCGGAACAGACCTGAAAAGATCCCGGCTTTAGCCGAGTGCCTTCCTTGTAGATGTCGTGCTTCTTCGTCGACCGGCCAGCAGCATCCCGAGAGGTGCCTGGCGATTGGATCGGGAATGCAACGCAATGACGGGCATAAGGGGGAAAGTCTGCTTCGCGCCCCATTTCCAGACATTCCCAACATTCTCAGATCATTGTAAAGCGGACCCTGGCACCGGGAAGAGACAGGTCAGCTGATCGCTCGTCATCTGGTTCGTAGGGATGGCCCCCAACACGCAACTTGGCGTCATCGGATAGACACCAGCGGAACGGCTCTACATTTCTTGCGCAGGGGCGACGCGCCAGACAGTGTTGGTCAAATCGTCGGCGATATAAACGGCACCTCTTGCCGGATCATAAGCCACTCCTACAGGCCGACCCCTTGCCTCGCCGTCCTCAATGAAGCCGGTGACAAAATCGATCGGATCTCCGGCGGGGCGTCCGTCGCGATAGGGCACGAAGACCACGCGATAACCGGCAAGGTCGGAACGGTTCCAGCTGCCGTGCTGGCCAATCAGCGCGCCTTCGGTAAAATCACCGCCCATTCGACCATCGGCCACGAAGCTCAGGCCCAGCGGGGCGACGTGCGAGCCGAGCGCGTAGTCGGGAACCACGGCGCGGCGAACAAGGTCCGGTCGTTCTGGCCGTATGCGAGGATCGACTGTCTGCCCCCAATAGCTGTAAGGCCAGCCATAAAAGGCCCCGTCCTGCACCGAGGTCAGGTAATCGGGCACCAGTTCCGGCCCCAATTCGTCACGTTCGTTGACGACGGCCCATAATTGCTGCGTCCACGGATTGAAGGCCAGGTCAGTCGGATTGCGAATCCCGGATGCGTAAATCCGGCTCGCACCTGTTGCCGGATCGATTTCCCAGATCACCGCGCGGTCTTCCTCTACGTCCATCCCGCGCTCGCCAACATTGCTGTTGGATCCGATACCAACATACAGAAAAGAGCCGTCCGGACTGGCAGTCATCGCCTTGGTCCAGTGGTGATTGATGCGGGCGGGCAAGGCGGTGACTTCTTCTCCGGAACCTTCAATCGAGGTTGCACCTTCGGTATATCCGAAGCGCACCAGATTGCCCTGATTGGCGACGTAAAGATCGCTGCCAATCAGCGCGAGCCCGTAAGGCGCATCGAGTCCGTCGATGAACACCGTCTGGAGATCGGTCTCGCCGTCACCGTCTTCGTCGCGCAACAGGGTTATCCTGTCGCCGCCCTCGACGCTCGTCGTGCCGCGCGACTTGATTATCCCTGCAATGACGTCCTTCGGGCGCAGGCTGGGGGCATTGCCGCCGGAGCCCTCGGCAACCAGCAGATCGCCGTTGGGAAGGACCAACATCTGACGCGGGATTTGCAGATCCTCTGCAATGGCGGACACGGTAAAGCCTTCGGGAACCGTGGGCAGGTCGTCGCCCCAACTCTCGGGCGTCGCGATATTCATCGCCGGCAGCAGCGCATCGGACTGTTCGGGCAGAACCGGGTCGCTGCCGGTCTGGTCCAGGTTGTCGCTCGCCGGGCTACAGGCTGACAGGGCGATCACAAGCGAAGAGACTGCGAAAGCATATTTCATGCGACCTTCTCCCTGACGAAGAAACGCGTATGCGCCAGAATCCCGATCAGCAGCGCCACCACAGTGCAAAGAACGGAGAGCGCGACGCCCAACGACCCGACCGAATGCCAGCCATCGCGCGCGTGCTGCAGCGCATTGACGGTGCCGGCCACGAACATGAGGGCAACCAGCACGATGTAAAACAAGTGCTTTCCCGTACGTGCGCGCAGGCGACCCAGGAAAAGGCTTCCCAGTGCCCAAAGCAGCAGAAGGCCTGCAAACAGGCTCGCCCCGGCTATCAACCAGGACGAAAAGTTGGACCATTGAATCTCGGCAGTGTTGAGATAGGTGAGGTCGGAAAGCAGGCCCGCCGGAAACAACGCGACCGGGAATGCGAGCAGGAGCGCATGCACCGGCGACAAGAACGGTTTTCCCGCCAGATTGCCCTTGCTCATCGCTGATCTCCCGGTCGCTTGTTCCGCGTCACAGCTTCTCAACGTGCGACACCGGCCAGGTTTCCGGATTTGCGGAAGTTTCCGGATTTGTCGGGCAAAAATGGCACTCTTGCGCCGACGAGCCGTTGGTGGGCATGGGTCAGATCAGCCTTCTCGCCATCCTCGCACTTGCACTGCTGCCGTCGCTGGGCAACCTGATCGGCATTGCCCTTGCCGAATGGCGCAAACCGCCCGACTGGCTCGTCGGCGGCGCGATGCATGCGGCGGCAGGCATCGCTACCGCAGTGGCCGCAGTCGAGTTGATCCCGCGATCGCAAGAGCGCGTGGAGACGTGGATCCTGGCGCTGGCGCTCATCGGCGGAGCCATTTGCTCGGCAGGCATCGCCAAGGCCACCCGCCTGCTGCGCGCGCGCCTGAAAAGCTCGGCCAGCCGGGCCACCACCTGGGGAGCCTATGCCGCTGTCGGAGTGGATCTGTTCACGGACGGACTGATTACGGGCGGAGGCGGCGCGGTCGCGACCAGCCTGGGTGTCCTGCTCGCCGTATCGCAGGTGGTGGGAAATTTGCCGGGCGGTTTCGCCATTGCCGCCAATTTCCGCTCGGCGGATATTCCACGAGTGCATCGATGGAGCGCACTCGCACTCTATCCCTTCCTGCCCGTGCTTGGCGCTCTTGCAGGCTATGCCGTGCTGGCCGATGCGGGCGAAGTGCTGACCGGCTCCGTGCTCGCGCTGTTTGCCGGATTGCTGCTGACAGCGACAATCGAGGACATTGTCCCGGAAGCCGACCAGCCGCAGGCGCCCCGGCGCGTGTCGAGCACGGCTTTTGCCCTGGGATTCGCAGCCCTCCTGCTGACATCCGCCTATCTGGGAGAATGACATGAACGAGGTTTCTTCAAACGAAGGCGAGAGCGAAAACGTCCATTCGGTCTGCGACATTCTCGGCACCCTGCGGCGGCTGGCCGACAAGCAGGACCGGATCTCGATCGGCAACGTCCTCGATGCCGTGGGCGACCGATCCTACGGCCCTGCCCTGATGCTGCCCGCCCTGATCGAGATCACGCCCATCGGCGGCATTCCCGGCGTGCCTACCCTGCTTGCCACGATCATCGCGATCACCGCCGCACAGCTGCTGTTCGGCAAGGAGCACCTCTGGCTGCCGCAAATCCTGCAGCGGCGCTCGGTCTCGGGCAGGAAGCTTCACACGGCGGCGGACAAGCTCGATGGCCTGGCCCGGTGGCTGGACAAGTGGTTTCATGGCCGGATGGCGCGCTTCGTGCACGGTCCCTGGCCGCGTATCAGCGCCGCGCTGGTGCTGCTGCTCTGCCTGACGGTGCCGCCGCTCGAACTCCTGCCCTTTGCCAGCACCGCTCCGATGGTGGCCATCATTGCTTTCGGACTGGCGCTGCTGGTCCGGGACGGGCTGCTGATGGTGATCGCCACCGCTGCCGCGGCGGCATCGATGGGACTTGGCCTCGGGCTGGTGGATTCGAGCAACCTGCTGGGCGGGAGCTAGCTTTTCATGTCCCTGGCCGATGCACCGCTCCCCTTGTCAGTGGCGCTGTTCGCCGCAGGCGCACTGATGGTCTGGTTCGCCGGTGCGCGGCTGGCTGGCTATGCCGATACCATTTCGCAGCGCACCGGCATCGGGCAGGCCATGATTGGGGTCCTCCTGCTAGGCGCGGTCACATCCCTGCCGGAGATTACCACCACCAGCGTGGCCGTGGCATCAGGTAACCCGCCAATGGCGGTCAACAATCTGATCGGCGGCGTTGCATTTCAGGTCGTGGTGATAGCCCTAGCCGATCTGTTCGTGGGTAAGGACGCGCTCACCAGCATGGTGCCGGGACCGCGTGTGATGCTCAATGCTGCCGTCAGCATCGTGCTGCTCGTCCTCGTCGCGCTTGGCGTAATGGTCGGGGACCGCGAAGTGGCCGGCGCCGGTTTCGGCTTCTTCCCGCTGCTGATCGTGGGCACCTATCTGCTGTGCATCTGGCAGCTGGGGCGCAATGCAGCCGCACGCGGGTGGACGCCCGGTTCGCAGTCGCAAGACGATCTGCCAGAGGTCGACAAGCCGGATATATCCACGCGCAAGCTGGCGCTGTTCACCCTCCTTGCGGCAGGCGTCATCTGCCTAGGGGGAACCATCGTCACGCTCGCCGCGGAAGGCATTGCGGAGCAGACCGGCACCGACACCGCGATCATGGGCCTGACGCTGCTGGCCTTTGCCACTTCGCTGCCGGAACTCAGCACGGCAATCGCGGCAGTGCGCCTGCGCCGCGCCGAACTTGCCATCGGGGATATCCTGGGCGGTAACATGTTCGATGTGACGCTGATCCTGCTGATCGACGTGATGGCAGCAGGTCCGCTCGTCCTGCATCAGGTTGAACGAAGCGCGATGGGCTCCGCACTGCTCGGCATTCTCCTGACCGTGCTGGTCCTGATCGGCCTGCTTGAGAGGCGGGACAAAGCGCGATTTCGCATGGGCTATGATTCCATTGCGGTGCTGATTGTCTATTGCTCAGGAATGGGTGCGATTCTGGGTGGAGCCTTTGCTGACTAGACTAGCCGACGATTGCTGGCAGCATGTCGAAGGCGACACCGCAGGCAGCGATGGCGATGCCCAGCCCCGGAATAGTGAGAACCGATCTGACCTTGCCCTTCCGCCAGAGGAAGGCCAGGCCGGCCAGGGCGAGGAGCGTAAGTGCGGCAGCGATCCAGCGCGCCTCGGTCTGGTCAGGAAAGATGCTGCTCGCCGCCCAGACCAGCATGAAATGGGCCGCCCAGACGGTGAGCGCGAGCGTGGGTGTCAGCCAGTCGACATCGTTGCGATAGTCTCCCACGGTCTCACCCTCCCGGAAACAGTCGCACGACCAGCGTAATCGCCAGCCCTTGAAGGGCGGCATAACCGATGAATCGTACGACCACGTCAAGCGTCACATTGGTAGGCGCGACCAGCAGACCCCTACCGCTGCGATAGCCGAGATAAAGCGCCATGATTCCAGCGATAATTACGGTGCATGCCTGGAAGGCGAGCAGTGCGAACACCGAGGCGCCTTGCCCGCTAGCTGTCGGCAGCAAGTCGGCCGCGCTCCAACCGCTCCAGTCCCACCAGGTCGCGCCGCACAGCAAGGCCGCACCGAGTGCGGCAGTCAGCCACGGCCCCTGTCCGGGGAATTCGCCTTCAGGCTTGCCGGCCAGGATGCGGCGCGAGAGCCATGCCGCAGCGAGCGCCAGCACGAGCAGAATTGCGATTCCCAAAGTCTGCAGTAGGCCCGGCGGCGCTATCCAGACTTCGGGATGTATCCCATAAAGGTAGAGATAACTGAACAGGGCCATGAATACGATCATGCCCATCACCACGATCAGCGTGTTGAGCGCCCACCAGCCATGGCTGGAAGGGCCGGTGATGGCAATCGGCACGACGATTCCCGCGCCGATATCAGCAGTTTTCTGCTGGATCGGCCGGTCCGTCTCCCACAGCCAGCGCAACACGCAGAACAGTGCAAGTACGCCGCTGAAGGTAGCGAAGGCATAGGCCTGCACTGTCAGGGCGAGGAAAAAGCCTGCCGTGAACACGGCTGCGCTCACAGGCCATGGCGAAGGGCCGGGCATCAATTGCAGGTATTGCGGTTCGGCATTGATGGGGCTGGTTATGATCGTTTCGCGCAGGCCGGTTGCGCTATTGGGCAGGAAATAGCGGCCGTTGGCCACGTCGTCACATATCTCGGGATCGTCCCACAGCGGCTCACGGCCCTTCACAAGCGGGATCGAGCGGGTCGAATACATCCCCGTCGGCAGCCATTCCAGCGTTCCGCCGCCATAGATATTGCCCGCATCGTGATTGGTGGTGAAGCGAAAGCGGCGCGCGAGGTCGAACAGGAACAGCAGCACACCGGCGGCGATCACGAAGGCGCCCATGGTGGAAACAAGGTTGGGAATGTCCAGCCCGCGCTCCGGCAGGTAGGTATAGACCCGCCTTGGCATGCCTAGAAAACCGGTCAAATGCATCGGCAGGAAGGTGATGTGCAGGCCGGTGAACATCAGCCAGAAGACCCATTTGCCCAACCGCTCCGACAGCGGATTGCGGCTTGTCATGCCGTTCCAGTAGTAGAACGCGGCGAACATGGGAAACACCATGCCGCCCAGCAGCACGTAGTGCAGGTGCGCAACGATGAAATAGGTATCGTGTACCTGCCAGTCGAAGGGGACCATTCCCACCATCACGCCGGTCAGCCCGCCCATCACAAAGATCATGATGCTGCCGACCACGAACAGCGCCGGTGTCGACCAGCGGATCTTCCCCGCCGCCAGCGTGGCGATCCAGCAGAACACCTGGATGCCCGCGGGCAAGCTCACCGCCATACTCGCCGCGCTGAAATATCCGGTGGAAACGCGCGGCATGCCGGTTGCGAACATGTGGTGCGCCCACACGCCGAAACTGATGAAGCCGGTCGCTACCAGCGCCAGCACGTTCAGGCGGTAACCGATCAGTTCGGTCCGCGCGCTGGTCGCCACCATCATGCTCATCAGGCCGGCAGCGGGAAGGAAGATGATGTAGACCTCAGGGTGCCCGAAGAACCAGAACAGATGCTGCCACAGCAGCGGATCGCCGCCGCGCGTGGGGTCGAAGAAGGGCCAGTTGAAGGCGCGTTCCAGTTCCAGCAACAGAGTGCCCAGGATCACGCTGGGGAAGGCGATCACGATCATCACTGCGAACACCAGCATGGCCCAGGCGAACATAGGCATCCGGTCCAGCGTCATGCCAGGCGCCCGTGTGCGCAGCACGCCGACAATGATCTCGATAGCCCCGGCGATAGCGCTGATTTCTATGAACCCGATACCTAGCAGCCAGAAATCGGTATTGATCTCCGGGCTGTAGGCGATCGAGGTAAGCGGTGGATACATGAACCAGCCGCCATCGGGCGCCAGCCCCACGAAGATACTGGCGAAAAAGCACAACCCGCCGACGAAATAGGCCCAGAAGGCATAAGCCGAAAGCCGCGGAAACGGCAGGTCGCGCGCGGCGAGCATCTGCGGCAACAGCATGATCCCGATCGCTTCCACCATCGGCACGGCGAACAGGAACATCATCACCGTGCCGTGCATGGTGAAGAACTGGTTGTAGGTCTCCTGTGGCAGGAAATCCTGCAAGGGTGCCGCCAACTGCACCCGCATGCCCAGAGCCAATATACCAGCCAGCAGGAAGAACAGGAACGCCGTGGCGACGTAGAAAAAGCCGATATAGTTGTTGTTGACGACCGTCAGCAGCCCCCAGCCCCTGGGGTTGTCCCAGATCCGTTCGAGCTCCTTAACCTCGCGTTCCGGACGCGGATCCTTCGTCGGAAATCGCTCGTACAGCCTATGGTCGAAGCCGGTTTCGGACGTGCGACCGGCCATGGCCTCGCGCGTATCTTTCACCGGGGGTCCGCTCATCGTTGCTGCTCGAGCCAGATGGCGATGGCCTCCAGCTCCTCGGCCGAAAGCATGTCGTAACTGGGCATGCGATTGCCGGGTTTGATCGACTGGCTGTCACCAATCCAGCCGATCATGGTCCCGCGATTGTTGGGGAGGATGCCAGCGCCAAGCGACAAGCGACTGCCGATGTAAGTCAGGTCCGGTCCGGTAAGGCCGTTCGCCTCGGTACCTGCAACCCGATGGCAAGCCGCGCATCCGCTGGCCATGAACAGTTCTCTTCCGTCCGGCCCATCCGGCACGTCGGCAATCGGCGCTGGCGTCGCAAGTGCTGGCAAATCGCCGGGCACATCCTGTTCGGCCGCAGCAGGAATGGGGGTCGTGCGCGCCGTCCACCATTCTTCCCACGCTGCGGCATCGTGCGCGAGGGTGACGAAACCCATCAGTGCGTGAGGACCTCCACAATACTCTGCGCAGACGCCACCGAAACGCCCCGGCCGGTCAGCCTGGATGACGAGCTCATTGGTCCTGCCGGGGATCATGTCGCGCTTGCCAGAGAGGTTAGGCACCCAGAAACTGTGAATTACGTCGCCGCTCTCCAATTCCAAAACCACCGGCTGGTCGACAGGCAAATGCAGTTCGTTGGCATCGCGCAACACCACGTTGCCCCTTTCATCAAGGTATTCGACATCGAACCACCACATATAACCGGTCACCCGTATGCGCATTGCATCGTCGGGAACGGGCTCGGTCAATGATGCCGTTAGCGTAAGGCCCCAGACCAGCAGGCCCGTCAACACTACGCCGGGGAAGGCGATGCCTCCGATCCAGACCGCCTTTTCGCCTCCCAGCTTTCTCTTGAATCGGTCGGGACCACGGATGGCCACATAAAGCGCGCCGACCACGATTGCCGTTACGACCACGCCTATGCCGATAAGCGCCCAGGCCAGCACCAGCACGCTATCGGCATAGGGACCGGCCGGGTCCAGCACCGGAGGCGGCCAGCCCCACCATGCATCAAAGACAGTGCTAGTGCTAATCATCATCCAGACCGTAGAGATATGCGGCAACATCGCGTGCTTCGGCTTCGCTCAGCGGCATGGGCGGCATCAGTGATCCGGGTTTCGCTTCCGGTGCATTGCGGACGAAGGCAGCCAGGTTCTCCGGGCTATTGGCCAGCGCGCCAGCAATCGGCCCGAAGTCGTCGAACCCCACCAGTGATGGCCCCGTGCGGCCCTCCGGCCAGGAAATACCCGGTATTTCATGACAAGCGGCGCAGCCCACGCGTTCTATAGCAGCCTTGCCTCGCGCTGTCGCTTCCGCGTCGGGAGCGTAACGTGATGCAGGCGGCTCATGACACGCTGCGGGCACGAGCGATAGCGGGACCATCGCAAGGGCAAAGTTCGACCGCTGCCAGAATGCGCCGGACGATCCGCTCATGTGATTGGATCCCTCATGAGTTTGGGAACCGGCGGGTTTGGTCAAATGTTCCCGACACAATGCAGAAATTGCTGATTATCACTTCCCTCCCGATACTGTTGCTCGGCCTTATTGCCTGTGCCGAGAATGAACCCGCGCAGGATCGGTACGAGGCAAGTGGAGAACTGATTGCCCTTTCTGGTGCCGACGCCGGGGCGGCAGGCGCCTGTGTCAGCTGTCACGGACTCGATGGGCAGGGGGACGGAAACCTCTCACCGAGACTGGCTGGCCTTGATCCGGGTTACTTCGTGCGGCAGCTGGACTATTTCGCCAATGGCCGACGGCGGCATGACCAGATGACCTGGATCGCCGATCACTTGGACTGGCCAGCACGGCAACGAGTTGCGGATTACTATGGCGATTTACCGATCCCAGTTGAGGCCGTCACAGTTGCGCGGGAAGAGGATTGCGCTGTTGCGGAGTTGTACCAGCAAGGCGATCCGGACCGAGGAATCGAGCCATGTGCCAGTTGCCACGGTGAAAACGGCGCGGGGGTCGGACCGGGCAATCCTGCTCTTGCTGCCCAGCCCGCAGCCTATCTGGAAGCACAGCTGCACGCATGGGCTTCTGGCGAACGATACGGCGATCCGGGCGATGCCATGCTGCGCATCAGCCAGCGTCTGACCGCGAGGGAGATGGCGCATCTGGGCGGCTATAGTTCGGCCCTCCCGGGTGCCAGTGGGTATCCGGGACCTCGGGCAGCATGCCCTCGAGCACGTCGTCCCGATCCAGAAAGTGGTGCTTGAGCGCCGCGATCACGTGGAGCGGGATCAGCCCGGCAAGCAGGATTGCCGCCGCGACGTGAACGTCGCCGGCCAAATCTAGCATGCGAAACTGCATTTCAGGCGACAGGTCCTGAAAGGGCATGGCGGGAACCGGGACCAGCCCGGCAAGGTTGAGATCGCGTGCCGGCTGGATCGCTGACCACATCATCCACCCCGAAATCGGCAGGACGGCAAAGAGGGCGTAGAAGAGGAAATGGGTGGCATGGGCGACTTTCGTTGGCCATCCTGGCGTGTCCGCATCGTTGATCGGCCCCGGCACGATCAGCCGCCAAAGCAACCTCAGGGCACCCATGACCAGCAGCGTCAAACCGATTTCGGAATGCAAGGCATATGCATCAAGCTTGTCGGCTCCGGCCAGATAACGCTGCATCCACCAGCCCGAAAAGAGCTGGAAGATCACCACAGCGGCCATGATCCAGTGAAAAGCAACGCCCACCGGCGTGTATTTGCCTCGCGCGCGATAACTTTCCGACCACTCGCGCCATTGCTGAACCCAGGGTTTCATCGCAGGGTCGCGGGTTGCAGTGAGCGATAGAGCGTGAGGACTGCCGCTAGCAAATAAATCGCGGAGGCCGGGGCCCACATGATAAGCCCGGCGATCTGCTGGTCTTCCAGGGGAGAGAAACCCCATGCAGCGGTGGTCAGATAATGGGGAGCGTAAAAGGCGCTGCCAGCGAATAGCAGCAAGGCCCCCAGAACGCCCATCTGCACCATGGTAGCCAACAGCGCGATGGTTGCCGCGCCTGCCGACGCGCTTCGCAATCGGGCATACCAGAAAGCGGCGGCGCCGGTAATCGTCAACTGCATGGTCCAGAACACCGCATTACTGGAAAGCGCCGCGCCATAGGCTGCGGGAACGTGCCAGAACCAAAATACCAGCGCCTGAAGCGCGGTCGCCAGGGCCAGCATGCCCGGAAGGCGATGACGATGCAGGCCGAAGGCCTCGCTCAGAAATGGCCCCAGCAGTGTGGCAAGCAGGACATGATGGACAGCGCGGGCACTGAACAGCGCCGAGCCAAGCGCGCAGAACGGACTGACGAACAGAAGGGCCGTCAAAGCAATCGCCGCCTGTCCGCAGCGATGACGCATCGCCGAGACACCACGGTGACGTGCGAGTAGCACTGATGCAGCGGCGAGGATCAACAAGAGCACCGGATCCAGGTTCCAGCGCGCCAACCACTCGTCTGGCAAGGGTGCAGCGCCGCAATATGGCAACCAGATTGTCGGTCCGTTCATGTCAAGCTTCCTGCATGCCGGTTCCTCTGATCTACGAAGCAGGCCGAAGGAATGTTCCCGGCTGCGGAATTCGAGGGATGGGGAAGGCGCGCCGTAGAGGTCCGAGCGCAGTTTATGCCGAAGTCTGTGCGCCGCTTTCCCTCTGCAGCAAGGGAACGAACCGGACCGGGCCGAGCCTGGTCTGGATGAACTGGTCGGTTGCACACCGCACGATCAGCACCATGGTTTGAGACGCGATATCGCCGACCGGCATGACAAGCCTGCCACCGATTACCAATTGCTGCTTGAGCGCCTCCGGCACAGCGGGCGCAGCAGCCGAAACCAGAATGGAATCGAAAGGTGCGTCCCGAGGGGAGCCGAGGCGGCCATCCCCGCAGCTGATTTCGACATTGGTGTATCCCAGGCCCGCAAGCCGCTCTTTCGCCATAGCCACGAGCGATGCCTCGCACTCGATCGCAATCACCCGCGCGGCAATCCGGCTGATCACCGCCGCTGCATAGCCAGAGCCCGCGCCGACCTCGAGCACCGTGTCACCTGGGCCAATGTCTGCCGTGTCGATCATCGCCGCCACGACATAGGGTTGGGAAATGGTCTGCCCGGAAGCAATCGGAAGTGCGCGATCCTCATAGGCGTTCTCACGCAGGTCCGCAGAGACAAACAGTTCACGCGGCACTTCCACAAAGGCAGCAAGCACGCGCTCCGCGCCGATACCGCGCCGCAGGATCTGCTCCTCTACCATTCGCTTGCGCGCCGCTTCGAAGGTCGCTTCCATGCTGCGCTCAGCCGCCGAAACCGGCGATAGCTGTCACGAGAACGAAGAGAGCAAAGCCTGTCAATCCGGCCAGAAAGACGCCCCGTCTTCGCCTGGTGCGCAGGATGATCTCACCACCACGCGCATCCTGCGAGGAAGTGACGATTCCGGCTTCGGATGATCGCTTGTCGTGTTTCTCCTTCATGGCATGAACCCAACGCGCGCAGGCTTGCGGTCGTTCCGGCAGCCACGCCCACCCGGCCTGCCTGAAAGGCAGGTAGAGTTTCCGGGCAAGGAAGGCCGGTAAGAAACACCCCAGGCGTGGCTTTGTCGGCTGCCTGTTTCGCGCCCCGGATTTGCGCACGACAGGTCCAAGACCCATGACGAGTTTGAAACAATTCATGCCGAAGAGCGTTGAATTATTATCGTCCACATCTCGATAGAAAGGGACGAAATATGTCGATCACAATTTTTGGAATTGCAGCTGCGGCCAGCTTCGTCGCCTCGGTGGCGGCCGGTTTCTGGCTCATGCTTCACCTGAACAGCGTTGCATCAGCCTTTGAGGGCAAAGCCGACCTGGTCGCCTCTGACACACGGGCGCGTCATTCAAAGCAAGAAGTGCAGGTCGCGATTGCTGTCCTGCTTGGAGGTGCGGCGCTGTGCATTGCGTTGGCGATGAGTGTGATCGTGGCCTGATAATAGAAATCGAAACCAAGCGCATTTCTTGCGCATCCGAATTGTCGACGAAGCGCGTCTTGGCCCTTTGTCGGCAGGGAAGGAAATCCAATGATATCCTCCGCCAGAATACCGCTCGCCAGCGCCATTGCCACTTCCTTGGCGGTGGTCGCACTGTCCGGCTGTGCAACCTCCCCGATGGGAACAAGTGCCGAGAGAGGCGAAGCTCGCCTCGCCGATATGCTCGCTGGGCGAACTGCTGGCGAGCCACAAAGCTGCATTTCTGGTTTTGCCGACAATCGCATCACGGTGATCGACGAAACCGCCGTCGTCTACGATGCGGGCGACACGATCTATGTCGCGCGGCCCGACAACCCGCGCTCGCTCGATAGCCAGGACGTGCTCGTCATTGAGCGCACTGGCGGCCAGTTGTGCAAGCAGGATTTCGTGCGCACCGTGGACAGAACCCTTGGCTTCACGACCGGTATCGTTTTCCTTGGTGATTTCGTGCCTTACCGCTGATCAAGCGATGGGAACTGTCGTCGCCACATACTTCTGGGAAATTCGCCCCGGGAAGGAAGAGCAATTCCGTTCGGCATGGCGGCGTGGGACCGAGCTGATCAGGCGCAAGTATGGAAGCCTCGGTTCGCGGCTTCATCGCGCGGTCCGGGACGATGACAAGATTTGCTTCGTCGGTGTAGCCGAATGGCCGGACGAGGCCAGCTGGCGCGAGGCATTCGATGCTGGCATGGCCTATGACGAGCCTGCCACGCGCAAATCCTTCCTCGATGCGATCTGCGCCACTGGAGGTGATCCCATGCTGATGGAAGTAACCGACGACCTGCTTGAGGCCGATCATGGCGAGAACACCTGATTTGCATTTGCCGATTCAGGTCATGCGCTCCGGCCGCACCAGCCGGTCGAAGGTCGCTTCGTCCACCAGCCCCAGTTCCAGCGCCGCCTCGCGCAGGGTGAGCCCCTCGGCATGGGCGTGGGAGGCGATTTTCGCCGCGCTGTCATAGCCAATTTCGGGCGCCAGCGCGGTTACCAGCATCAGCGACTGGTCGACTAGCTGCGCGATCCGTGCGCGGTTAGGTTCGATCCCCTCCACACAGCGCTCGGCAAAGCTGGCCATGCCGGTGGCGAGCAGGTCTATCGCGCGGATAACTGCAGCACCGATTATCGGTTTGAACACGTTGAGTTCGAACGCCCCCTGCATGCCGCCGATGGCGACCGCGTGCTGGTTCCCGATCACCTGCGCCGCTACCATGGTCAGCATCTCGCACTGCGACGGATTGACCTTGCCCGGCATGATCGAGCTTCCCGGCTCGTTGGCCGGCAGGCTCAGTTCACCGAGGCCCGAGCGGGGGCCGGAGGCGAGCCAGCGGATGTCGTTCGCGATCTTGGTCAGCGAAACGGCAAGGGCACCAAGCGCGCCCGACAGCCGCACCAGAGCATCGTTCGAAGCGAGCGCCTCGAACGGGTTTGGATCCGGCGCGAAGTCATATCCCGTCAGGCGCGACAGTTCGGTCGCCATCGCCTTACCGAACCCATCGGGGGCATTGAGACCCGTTCCGACCGCAGTACCGCCCTGCGCCAGCAACCTGACGTCTCCCGCGGCGAAGTCGATGGCCGCGCAATTGGCGTCGAGTTGCGCAACATAACCCGAAAACTCCTGCCCGAGCGTTAGCGGGGTGGCATCCTGCAGATGCGTGCGGCCGATCTTGACCACGCCACCCCATTCCTGCGCCTTGGCATCCAGCGTCGTGCGCAGCCGATCCAGAGCAGGAAGCAGCCGTTCCGCAAGCGCCCGGGTGGTGGCAATATGCAGCGCGGTCGGAAAACTGTCGTTGGAGGACTGGCTCTGGTTCACGTGGTCATTGGGGTGGACCGGATTCTTGCCACCGCGCGTCCCGGTGAGGATCTCGTTGGCACGCCCGGCGATTACCTCGTTCACGTTCATATTGCTGTGCGTCCCGCTGCCGGTCTGCCAGATCGCCAGCGGGAACTGGTCGTCATGCTGCCCCGCGATCACTTCGCGCGCGGCGGTGGCGATGGCATCGGCCAGATCCGCAGGCAGGCCGTGTGCGCGGTTGACGCGCGATGCGGCCAGTTTGACGGTCGCCAGCGCGTGAATGATCTCCAGCGGCATTCGCTCGCGCCCGGCAAAGGGAAAATTGGTCAGGCTGCGCTGCGTCTGCGCGCCCCAGTAGCAGTTGCCCGGTACGTCAACCGGTCCGAGGCTGTCGCTTTCGGTTCGCGTTTCCTGCATGCCAATCCTTTCTCGAGCCGTTCGCGTCAGCCGGGATAGGGAGACCGTTCCAGCAGCCCGGCGAGATGCGCCGCATTGCCTGCGACCATTGCGGCGGTTTGTGTAACCTTGTCGGGCACGGTGTCGAGATCCTTGAAATCGACCGATCCCATCGCCTCGCCGACCCAGTAGCAGGCGGCCACGGCCGGAATGGTAAAGCCCACATCGTTGAGCGCCTGAAAGAGCTGCGCCGAAGAGCAGTGCGCGCCGTCCTCGTTGCCCACGATAGCGGCGACGGCGACCATGGAATAGCTCAGCATGCGCCCTTGGTCGTCGGTCTCGCCAAGAAAGGCATCAAGCCGTTCGAGCACGCGTTTGGCGACGCTGCTGACCTGGCCCATCCAGATCGGCCCGCCGAAGATCAGGATATCGTGTTCGAGCAACTCCTCGCGCAAGGCGGGCCACTCGTCGCCTTCGCCTTCGTCCGACGTGACGCCCGGCTTGATGTCGAGCGAGGCCACTCGGACGGTGCGGGTGACTGCGACCTCGAGTTCTTCGAAGGCGCCGGACAGAACCGAAATCAGGGCATCGGTGGAAGACTCTTCGTCCGGATCGGACTTGAGCGAACAGTTCAGGGCGAGGGCTCTAAGTGGCATGTCTTCCAATCCCCGCGTCCAGCATTTCGTCATCGACGCGATCGGGGGGCGTTTCCTCGGGGCCCCGATCAGGCTTATCGATGTCGGGTGGGACGGGTTCGATCTCGTCGGGCCGGGAGGGTGTGGGCTCCTGCGGCGTCGGTGGCGTTTCGGGGGGAGTGTCCGGCGAGGGGATCTCCGGCTCTGGAGGCGGATTTGTGCTCATGCTCTACCAACGCGCGGGGCAGGCCTTTGTTCAATCGCCTCGCCCCCCGAATGGAACCGATGGCCCCCTTCGCTCGCTTCTTTCTCCTAGAACGCAGGAGATTTTGCAGATGCCGGCACGCGCTTACTGGCAGGGTCAGATCAGGCTGGCGCTGGTTTCGATCCCGGTTGAGATTTACTCGGCCAGCAAATCGGGCGCGAAGATCAGCTTCAACCAAATTCACGAACCGAGCGGCAAGCGCATTTCGTATGAAAAGGTCGTGCCGGGAGTTGGTCCCGTGGATCGCGACGAGATCATCAAAGGCTATGAGATTTCCAAGGGCGAATACGTCCTGCTTGAGGACGAGGAAATCGAGGCAGTTAGGATCGAGAGCCGCAAGACGCTCGAACTCGTGCAGTTCGTCGACACTTGCGAGATCGACCCGCTCTATTTCGAGAAACCCTATTACGTCGCGCCGAAAGATGACCTGGCCGAAGAGGCCTTCATCGTGCTGCGCGAGGCACTGCGGAAGGCGAAGAAAGTCGCATTGGGCCAGCTGTCGGTGCGCGGAAGCGAGAAACTGGTCGCGCTGAAACCATGCGGGAAGGGTCTGTTGCTCGAAACCCTGCGCTATGCCGACGAGGTGCGCCAGGGGCAGGCCTTCTTCTCCGACATCGACGACGCAAAGCCGAAGAAGGAATTGCTCGACCTTGCCACCACGCTGATCGAACAAAAAAGCGCGCCCTTCGACGCTCGCGAATTCGAGGATCGCTATATTGAGGCGCTGCGCAAACTGATCGAAAAGAAGGCTAAATCGGAGAGCGGCAAGGCGATTATCGAGGATGTCGACGAACCCAGCACCTCCGGCGGCAATGTCATCGACCTGATGGCGGCGCTGAAGAAGTCGGTGGGCGGGCAGAAGCCAGCGACCAAGAGCAAGAAGAGCGCGTGATGAGATGGAACTCAACGAACCCGTAATCAGCCATTGGTTTGACCTCGACCTGCTTTCCAGGCTGATTGCTGCAGCGGTGCTGGGGTTGCTGCTGGGGCTGGATCGCGAACTGCGCGGCCATGCTGCGGGTATGCGTACGCACGGGCTGATCTGCTTTGCCGCCGCGGCCATGACCGTCTCGGTCATAGCGCTTTATCAGCAGCTGGGCGGGCAGCGGATGGACCCGCTGCGCGTCTACGAGGCGGCTGGTGCCTTTATCGGCATTATCGGTGCAGGGCTGATCGTGTTCAGCAAGGGGCAGGTCCACAATCTGACCACGGCAGCGCATCTGTGGCTCGCAGCGGTGATCGGCATCGCCTGTGGGGCGGCGCAATGGCCGCTCGTGGCCATCGCTTCGGTCATCAGCCTGTTGGTTCTTACCTTGCTCCGGCTGGTCGAACCAAAGGACAAGGACCGCAAACTTGACGGGAAAGACGAATGAGCCCGCCTGCCGATCCACTTTCCGAATACAATGCCCGTCGCGACTTCGCGAAGACGCCCGAGCCGGCCGGCAAGGCGATGAAAGGTGGCGGGGGCAACCTCTTTATCGTGCAAAAGCACGATGCCACCCGGCTTCACTGGGACTTGCGGCTGGAATTCGATGGCGTGCTCAAGAGCTGGGCCGTCACCAAGGGGCCTTCCCCGGATCCCGACGTCAAGCGGCTGGCGGTCCGCACCGAGGATCATCCTATGTCCTATGCCGAGTTCGAGGGCACGATCCCCAAGGGTGAATACGGCGGCGGCACGGTCATGCTGTGGGATCGCGGCACCTGGTCGCCGGTCGAAGGCAAGAGCGCGAGGGATCTGGACAAGGGGCATCTCCACTTTCGCCTCGAAGGCGAGAGAATGCGCGGCGAATGGCTGCTGATCCGATTGAAGCCGCGCGGCAATGAGAAGCGCGAGAACTGGCTCCTGCGCAAGCTGCAGGACGAGCATGCCGAAACGGGCGACGCGCTGGTGGAGCGCGAACTCACCAGCGTCCTCACGGGCCGGTCGATGGCGGAAATCGCAGCTGACAAAGGCGGCGAGTTTCCGCTGGCCGGCAAGAAGGACGATGCGTTCCTCGCGCAAATGGCCAAGGCTTCGGCTCACAATACCAGGAAGGCGAAGGCGCGCCGGAAGCCAAAGGACGCGCCGCTGCCGAAGTTTCGCAAGCCGCAACTGGCGACGCTGGTCGACCAGGTGCCGACCGGCAATGGCTGGATGCACGAGATCAAGTTCGACGGCTACCGCGCCTTGGTCGCCGCAAAGGGAAAGCAGGTGCGCGTCCATACCCGCCGCGGCAAGGACTGGACCGACAAGTTCGGCCCCCTCGTCGATGCCGTTGCTGCATTAGATTTGCCCAGCTGCCTGATCGACGGGGAAATCGTGGCGGTGGATGCCAAGGGCAATCCCGATTTTTCAACCCTGCAAGGTATGCTCAAGCGCGGCCATGGCAGCCAGTCGCAGGGTGATGCACTGCAGTTCCACGCCTTCGACCTGCTGGAACTGGCGGGAGAGGATCTGGCCGCCCTGCCCAATATCGAGCGCAAGGAACGGCTCGAGGCGCTGCTCGGCACGGCAGAGCCACCGGTGTTCGTGGCCGATCACGTGATCGGTGCAGGCGAGAAGCTGTACCGTTCGATGTGCGACGCCGGCCAGGAAGGCATCATCTCCAAGACGGTCGACGGGCGCTATTCTGGGCGGCGCGGGCGCAGCTGGGTGAAAGCGAAATGTACCCGGCGGCAAGAGTTCGTCATCATCGGCTGGAAGGCTTCAAGCGCGAAGAGACGACCGTTCTCCTCGCTGCTGATGGCGCAGCACGAGGGAGGCGAACTGGTCTATAAGGGCAATGTCGGCACCGGCTTTTCCAGTGACGACCTCGACGCGCTGGCGGCAAAGCTGAAGCGGATCGAGCGCAAGACCCCGCCGGCCGAAGTCGACAAGGCAAGCAGCCGGGGCGTGACCTGGGTGACGCCGCAACTCGTCGCCGAGGTGGCCTTCTCCGAATTTACCGGGGACGGCAATATCCGGCACGGCAGTTACCTCGGGCTGCGCGGCGACAAGCAGGCGAGCGAAGTAAGGCCAGAGCGCGCTGCAGCGGCGCCCGCACCAAAAGGCGAGGTGAAGATCAGTAGCCGGGACAGGGTGATCTTTCCCGACAGCGGCCAGACCAAGGGCGCGCTGGCGGACTATTACACCGCTATCGCCCCTGCCATGCTGCCCTTCGCCGCCAACCGCCCGCTCAGCCTGGTGCGCTGCCCGCAGGGGCGGGCGAAGAAGTGCTTTTTCCAGAAGCACGACAGCGGTGCTTTCGGCGATGCAGTGCAGCATGTTCCCATCACGGAAAAGAACGGCGGGACCGAGGATTATCTCTATATCGAAAACGTCCGCGGCATCCTGCAATGCGTACAGATGGGCACGATAGAGTTTCACGGCTGGGGCGTCCGAAGTAGCAATGTAGAAGCGCCCGACCGGATGGTCTTCGACCTTGACCCCGATGAGGGGCTCGACTTCGGCGACGTCAAGCAAGCCGCGCGCGACATCCGCGATCGGCTCTCCGACATGGGACTGGTCAGCTTCGCCATGCTGTCGGGAGGCAAGGGCGTGCACGTGGTCGTCCCGCTCACTCCCGACCACTCGTGGGAAGCGCACAAGGACTTCGCCCGCCGCTTCGCCGAAGCCCTGAGCATGGCCGAGCCCGAGCGGTTCACTGCAACCATGAGCAAGGCCAAGCGCAAGGGGAAGATTTTTATCGACTGGCTGCGCAATCAGCGCGGCAGCACGGCGGTGGTGCCCTATTCTGCTCGTGCCCGCAGCGGCGCCACCGTGGCTGTTCCGATCGGCTGGAATGAGCTCAAGGACATGGCCGACGCCCACCCCTTCAGCATCGATGATTCCAAACTTTTGGGCGATCGCGCAGAGAGCAAGACCTTGGCCGGCTGGGGCTTTGCCGAGCAATCCCTGCCCGACGTATGATCCCGTCATTCAAAAGGCATAGTGGTTCGTCGCGCCTTGGCCACGCTTGGCACCATTCTGGAAACTTCAGTGCCCGCCGCACCGTTGGTAGCTTGAGCTCAACAAAAGGTTGGGTTGCCCCAACACCAACTGGAAGCTTCAACCGCTATGACCGAAACCGATACCTTTCAGCCCGAAATCGATGAGCAGCCGCGTATGCCCGGCGCCGAAGCCGCCATGGACGACAAACCCGACTGGCATCCTCGCTTTCCAGGTTCCGGCCGGCTGGAAGGCAAGGTTGCCATCGTGACCGGCGCAGACAGTGGCATTGGCAGAGCTGTCACAGCCCTTTTTGCGCGCGAGGGCGCTGACATCACGATCGTATATTTCGCCGATGAAGAAACCGAGGACGCCGAAAAGACCAAGGTGATCGTTGAAGAGGAGGGTAGACAGGCGATCTGCCTGCAGGGCGACCTTGGCCGCCAGGATTTTGCGGACAAGGTTGTCGCGGCCACGATCGATCGGTTCGAAAGACTGGATATCCTAATCAATAACGCCGGTGAGCAGCATCCGGATGAAGAAATCGAAGATATTACCGAGGAGCAACTGCAACGGACGTTCCAGACCAATATCTTCTCGATGTTCTTTATGGTGCAGGCCGCCCGGCCGCATCTCGCCAGGGGCAGCGCCATCGTCAATTGCACCAGCGTGACGATGTACAAGGGCTCGGACAATTTGCTCGACTATTCCGCTACCAAAGGCGCGATCACGGCCTTTACTCGCTCGCTGTCGGAGAACCTCATCGACGATGGCATCCGTGTGAATGCCGTCGCGCCCGGCCCGATCTGGACTCCGCTCAACCCGTTTGGCGGCCAGCCGCCCGAGGACATGGATGATTTCGGCAAGAATACCCCGATGGGACGCCCCGGCCAGCCTAATGAGGTCGCGCCGGCGTTCCTGTTCCTGGCTTGCGACGACGCCAGCTACATGTCCGGGCAGGTCTTGCACCCCAATGGCGGCATTATCGTTACCAGCTAAAAGCCCCACGAAAAATCAGGTTCAGAAGGAGAGTATCATGCCCGCCCAATCAAAGGCTCAGCAAAAAGCCGCCGGAGCTGCGCTCAGCGCCAAACGCGGCGATACCAAGGTCAGCGAATTGCAGGGTGCATCCAAGGAGATGTACGACTCGATGAGCGAAGACGAGCTGGAAGACATGGCCAGCACCAAGCACAAAGGGAAACCCGAACACAAAGGCGATTGATCGTCTCTCCAAATGACCGATCCATCGGAATATGCCGCAGGAGGTTCGACTCCCCACGGACAAGGTGGTATAAGCCCGGTCGACGGTTGCGGTTTTCAACCACATCGGCTCTTCGTGGTCCCGGCTATCGCCCGCAACCTATCCGCTTCATGCGTCTGGCCGATATTTTCCACTTGGCAGGTCATCCTTGCCGAGCGGAATGTTGGAGGCCCAAATGCGCGATTATGAACTCCGCTTCCAGGATGGAAGCACAGAGAATCCGAAAACTATCACGTTCCAAAGCGAGGATGCCCACGAGGCGTTTTCAATTCTCGAACAAGAAAAACCATCCGGTCCGGCTGAGCTTCGCGACGGCGATCGATCGCTAGGTACAATCACGCAGTCATCAAGTGGTGGCTGGATTCTAGACGTTAGCGAAAACTCCGACAAGTCGCGCAGTTAAAGGCAAGCGTCGCTCATGCAAAAATCTGAGCAGGAGAAGTCGAACTACGCGCGCTTTATGGCGATGATAGGAACGTCGTCCGTCGTGATGTTCGTTCTCATGTATCTCAACACCTATGCCTTGCCTCACGTCTTCTGGAGCGAGACACGCTTCTGGATGGCATTCGTGATGGGCGCGGCGATGGCCGTGGTGATGCTGCTGTTCATGCGGGGCATGTACCGGAACCGCAAAAAGAACTGGATCATTCTTGGCGTTGCGCTGGCGGTTTTTGCCGGTGCCTTGTTTCTCGTCCGCAGCCAGGTGAGCGTGACTGATCGCGAATATATGTCAGCCATGATTCCGCACCACTCTATTGCCGTTCTTACCAGTGAACGGGCACAGATCGAGGATGCGCGTGTGCGCGAACTGGCCAATGGCATTATTCGCGCCCAGCGCAAGGAAATCGCCGAGATGAATTGGCTGATCGACGACATCAGAACCAATGGCGTGGCCGCCACCACGGAGGCCGCCAATGCACGGCCCATCCCCGAGTTCGAAGGATTTTTAAACGAGGGTGACCAAGGTGGCGCCTTGACGACAGAATGACAACTCGCGCCTTGGAGCCGGGAGACGCGCCCGGTTCTTCGGTTGAACTTGCTTCGAGCGCTGTCTGTCCCATAGTCCGTCGAGGGGTGCAACGATTTCTGACCTAATTGGTTGTTTTCATGAGGCTTGAGTGGGTCCTGCAATTCTGCTGGCTCGCGAATGTCCTGAAAATGGAGACGACCAATGCAAACCCAAACCCAAACTTCGCAAGAATGCATTTCGAGCGATCGCGTCGAAGGAACTGCGGTCTACGGCTCGGATGGTGACAAGATTGGATCAGTCGATTGCATTATGATCGAGAAGCGAAGCGGACAGGCGCGCGAGGCGATCCTCGACGTTGGCGGCTTTCTCGGAATGGGCGGTAGCCGACATGCCGTGCCATGGCAGAAGCTGGACTACGATGTCGACCAGGGCGGATACAAGCTCGACGTGACCGAAGAGCAACTGAAAGAAGCCCCTTCCTTCCAGGATAGTGATCGCGAGCAGGCACTCTCTGACCGAACGCATCGTGCTGCGGTCTATGACTATTACGCGACGCCCGTGTATTGGTAGGCAAGCCGCGTGGCCGGATCCTTCGTAGGGTTCCGGCACGCTACACACCCGCAAGTCCATAAATTTGGGGACTGGAAGCTTGGACTGGTATGAGTAGCCACTGGGCGAATTTTCTGGCCGATGTTCAAAGCAATTACTGAGGAGTGAAAGTCGAAGGCGGGTCAATAGTCCGCTTTCTTGTCTCCGCCGTGTTGAACCGGACAGTCTCCTTGCGGCCCAATTCCAGTCATATAATTCGAAAGACCTCAATGGGCAGCTTCTGGGCCGCAGCACGAACCCGCTTCGCGGGAGGGGTGCTGTCGGCGATGGTGATGCCGAGTCACGGGCGTAGCGGGTAGATCGAACAAGGCCGAGCATTGCGGCTCCTTCAACAAAGGAGTCGAACGATGAACGAGATTATTCCGATTGGGCCGGTCAGCCCGCTGCGCCAGCGGCTGATCGAGGATATGACGATGCGCCGGTTCAGTCCGGAGACGCAGCGTAATTATTTGCGCGATGTCGGGCGGTTCGCGACCTGGCTGGGTCGCTCGCCGCATACCGCCACGGCCGAGGATGTGCGGCGGTTCCAGATCGAGCAGCGGGAAGCAGGCGTTCCGGCGCCAACCATGAACAGCATCGTCGCGGCGCTGCGGTTCTTCTTCATGCATGCGCTCGACCGGCCCGAGCTCGCGCGCAAGCTGGTCCGCACCGCGCATGCCCGCAAGATCCCGGTGGTCCTGACCCAGCCCGAGGTGAAGCGGCTGCTCGATGCCACCACCTGTCTCAAGCACCAGGCCGCGTTGTCGGTCGCCTATGGTGCGGGCCTGCGCGTCGGTGAGGTCTCGGCGCTCAAGGTGCGCGATATTGACAGCAAGCGCATGCTGCTCAGGATCGAGCGCGGCAAAGGCGGGCGCTATCGCAATGCCATGCTGCCCGAAGGTCTGCTCGTGCTGCTGCGTGACTGGTGGCGCGCCGGGCGGCAACAGGGTGTGCTCCATGCCGATGGCTGGCTCTTTCCAGGTCAGAGCGCGACACTGCCGATCAGCACTCGCCAGCTCCACCGGGTCGTCGTTCAGGCGGCAGAGGCAGCCGATATCGCCAAGCGGGTGGGGCCGCACACCCTGCGGCACAGCTTCGCCACCCACCTGCTCGAGGACGGGGTCGATATCCGCGTCATCCAGGCACTGCTCGGTCACGCCAAGCTGGGCACCACCGCCTTCTACACCCAGGTGGCTACCAAGACGATGCGGGCGGTGGTCAGCCCGCTCGACCGTCTCGCGCTGGCCGGACCGGACAAGGAGGCACCGAGCGGTTGAGGGCTGGTGCGCACCTCGCTCGAGGTCGCCGACGTCTTCCGTGCCGCCGGGCCAGCCTACCGAACCGCCCATGCCGGACGCCTGAGCCTGCATCAGCTCAAGGTCATGTCGGCGATCGAACACTGCCGCACCGCAGCGCTGGGCGGGCACGTCGAGGCCTGCACCGACTGCGGCCATTGGCGGATCGCCTACAACTCCTGCCGCAACCGCCACTGCCCCAAGTGCCAGGGCGCCGCCGCACAGACCTGGCTCGCCGCGCGCGAGGCCGACCTGCTGCCGGTCGGCTATTTCCACGTCGTGTTCACGCTCCCCGCCGAGATCTCCGCCATCGCGTTCCACAACAAGGCGCTGATCTACGACCTGCTGTTCAAGACCGCTTCGGAGACGATGCTCACCATCGCCGCCGACCCCAGGCATCTCGGCGCCCGGATCGGCATCACCGCCGTACTCCACACCTGGGGCTCGGCGATGACCCACCATCCGCACATTCACATGATCGTGCCAGGCGGCGGCCTGTCGCCGGATGGGGAGCGATGGATATCGTCCCGCCCGGCGTTCCTCCTGCCGGTGCGGGTGCTGGGTGCACTCTTCCGCCGCCTGTTCCTCACCCGGCTGCTGGCCCTGCACGACACCGGCAAGCTCGCCTTCTTCGGCCAGCTGAAGCCTCTCGCAGACCGGCGCGCCTTCCTGCGCCACCTGTCACCGGTCAGGAAGAAGCGCTGGGTGGTCTATGCAAAGCCGCCGTTCGCCGGACCCGAAGCGGTACTCGCCTATCTCTCGCGCTACACCCACCGGGTCGCCATCTCGAACAGTCGGCTCCTCCGGTTCGACGAGGGCGGTGTCACATTCCGCTACAAGGACTACCGCCGCACCGGCGCCGACCGCCAGCAGGTGATGACGCTCAGCGCCGACGAGTTCATCCGCCGCTTCCTGCTGCACTGCCTGCCGCGCGGGTTCCACCGCATCCGCCACTATGGTTTGCTCGCCGGCAGCACCCGTAAGGCCCGCCTCGAACGCGCCCGCCAACTACTCGCGGTTGCACCGCCTGCCGTCGACGAGGCGCCCGTCGAACCGCCCGATCCGCACCCGCCATGCCCGTGCTGCGGCGGGCGCATGGTCGTTATCGAGACCTTCCAGCGCTGCCATCCGCCACGCGGTCCGCCGAGCGCAGCCGCTCCATCCGGGCACCCTGCGCCGTGACCCGGCACGGCACGGCAATATTCTACCCCGCCGCAGCCACGCTTACGGCGGCGATGACGTCCGCATATTACCTGCCCAAAAGCGGTAGTCGCATCACCAAAATCGGACAAACCGGCGTCCTACGGCTGCTTTGTCATCGCAAAATCGGACGGGCTGCTCTCAGATCCGTCCGCTTGTCGGCACCGTCAGCAGCCGTCTGGATCAGCGCAAAGTCGAAATCACCATAGCGCATCGCGTGCGGCCCGCGGGTTCGGGCACCGTCGACTTTCCGACGCCTCACGGCGTCCGAAACTCTAAACGGAAACGGACTGGCAGGTTTTAGGCGCAGAAACGAGGAAAACGGACATTCAGGAGTGCCGGACTCTGTGCAGTTCGCGCCGACAAAGAGCGATGCTCACTCATCCACGCCTTACGTGCACTTGCTGCCGCTCAGCCTCGGTGGCGGTTTGATACAAAGCAAAGCGATCTGGTGGGGGCCTCTTGCCTCCTCGTGCTACCGCAACCGTAAGCGAACGGCCCTCTTCGATTAGTTGGCGCACGATGGGTTTGAGCACCGCTGATTGTTCCGCCGTAGTTCCGATCCAGCCACCGGCGACCAGCGGAATAAAGCTCGTGTTGTCGAAATACCGTCCGACGTTCTCGAAGGAGACCAAACGCCCGCCGCGTGGCCCGACCTTTCGCGGATCCGCTTCGATTAAGTCCCAATAATCGAGCGGCAGGTACATTCCTTTCACCAATCCAGTATCGGCCGGTTCGAAGTCGATGCGGGGGCACAGCTTGAGGAAAAAGGGGTTTTCGAGCAGTCGATACCCCTCACACGCCTGATTTGGAGGGCATCGCCGCAGCGTGCCCAAGTGATCGCGCATTCGGCCGATCTCCTCTGCCAAGCGTTCGTTCGGTAGTCGGAATACCGGCGAAGAGCCGCCACCCGACTCCATCGCCTTGTATTGGATGAGAGTGAAGGCCTGATAAGTTTCGTTGAAATAGAGCAGATCGGCCCCCAGCTGCTCCTCAATCGCCAGATGGTTCGCCAAGACCAGCGTCAGGGTCACCGCGCCACTCTTGAACACTGCCGCCGAACGGGCGACCGGCCGGATATAGTCGAACCCCGGCACGGACCGCATGTCGTGCATGACCATCGCATCTTCGCGCAGACGAACCTGTTCCAGGCCATCGAGAAACGAAGCGCTGTCGTCGCTCGGCATGGTCCAACCGTGCATCTCGCGCCGATCGATCCCTGCGAAGGCAAGCGCGGTACCGACCGACTCCTTTTCGAGCGCCAGCGCCTCACGAGTGCTTCGCGGCAGTCGCGCGATCCTGACCCTCTCGATTTCAAACCGCTCAATATAGCTAGCGAGCGGCGGGTCCAGCTGCCGGACGGCCTCAAGGACCGCCTCCGCAGCCTCGCCGCGGATCAGGCAGCTTCGACACAACTGCTCGCGCACCGTACTCTTCAGACCGTCCGGTACCAGCTCCACGATGTCGCCTGTGCGAAGCGGCCCGATCAATTCGTCGACGTCGCTAATGTTGATACGCTTGGCCCCTTCAGCAGCCTTGTTGCCGACATAGAGCGTACCGGTATGAGTGATCCGACCGGACGTGAATGTCATCAGGCACGGGAGCGGCGGTCCGCCGCGCCGGTGGAGATCGTCGTCGACGGCTTCCGCGAACATGCCGTAGCGTTCCTTGGCCTCCAGCAGTTCCTCGCCACGTTCACGGATAGCGCGAAGATGATAGATTTCCGTACCCACGAATTCCCCCTGACGCGCTACTCTTCCTGCCCTGGATGGTTTAGTTTCCGAAGCGGTACGGTGGGGATCACACATTCACCATCGTCGGGCTTTCCGCTTCTGGTGATGATTGCGACGGGTTCATCCGTGATTTCCACCGGCTCGCCCATCCATTCGCACTCGGTGCAAAATGGGCGCTCCCAGATTTTCTCCGAGCCCCCGGGATCTTCCGCTCGTAGCGGCGTCAAACGATGACTTCCACATTTCGGGCATTCGTTGGGCACGTTCCGCACAAACAGCGTGGTCGCGTTGGTGCAGAGCGATATGACCGCCTCCGATGCAGCTACGGCGGCCTCGGCGTCGTGCCAATTGGACGTTGTGCTGTGCGTAAGCCAATTTACGAACGTCCATGCGGCGTCGGCCTGAGCCTTGAACAACTGGCGCCTGGCCTTGTTGCTTTCACCGGCGAGCGCAACTCCGCACACATGCTGAATCCATCCCTTGAAGTCGCTCTTTTTCGGCGGATCCTCTTCGGCCGACACCGGTAGGACGAGCTGCGCGATCGCCGTAAACGAGAGGAGTGCTTCGCGGCAACGGACACCAACGGTCTGATAATCGGAAACACGATGCGCTTGTCCTAGCGCATCCTGTGCGGCCGCAACCGCCTCGAACGCTTTCGCAAAGGGCTCGATCTGACCCGAACTGATTGGCGCCCGCTCTGAACGCGGCATCCGCAACATCAAGCCCATGTGGAAGGTCACCGCTAGGTCCATGTTGGGAAACATGTCCTGCGAATAGAGGTTGGTCGGGTTAGTGATCACCCACCAACGGTCCTTCGTCGTATGGACATCCCACACATCGTGGCGATGGCTCAGGATGCTCTCGCTGTAGATCTTCTGGCAAAACGTGACCTTGAGGTCGGGCGCCTGCCACTCGACATAGGAGGTGATCTCGGCGATCTCTTCGTCGGTCGCGGGCAGCACGGGCATCACCTCGATCAATCTTACAAGCCGTACATCAGAGCCAAGATACGGCGCATCGACACGTTGTTCAGGAACGCAGCAGCATAAAGGGTCGCGCTCCCACACCAGCCTTATTAACAAGGCTTCCTCATCGATGGGAATATTTGATGCATGAGTAGCCTGCGTTCAGTTGACTTAAGCCTTATCGACGAAATCCTGCGCGGCGGTGAGAAAGGCTATGTGCTCGATTTCTCCAATCGCACGTTCAGTGACTTTTTCGTCCGCGAGTTGGATATCGACATCGACGCGCCCGTATACGCGACCGACGGGGGCTCTAAAGCAAAGCGGTTGGGCTGTTTTCTTCGCAAGGTCGACAATGGCACCGCAGCGCGGGCCCTTCGGGTCCTGTGGGAGCACCGCGAGGCACTACGCGGGACCGAAGAATCAGACTCCTTCCCTCGCGCCGCCGGCCAATTCGCCGCGATGATCGCACGATTGGAAGGCGACGGTCCGATGGCTCCCGTCAACGTCGTCGCGGCCCCTGCGATCGAGACGATCGAATACGATCGCCTTCGCACCCGTCTCCTGGGCATCCGGGACTTACCGCCGCAGCAGCGCGGCTATGATTTCGAACGGTTTCTCAAAGACCTGTTCGACGCCTTTCGCATGAGCGCGCGCGACCCGTTCCGGCTTGTCGGCGAGCAGATCGACGGCAGCTTCGAACTGGCCGGCGAGACCTATCTTATCGAAGCAAAGTGGCTGAACCGAAAAGTCGGCGTTGCCGAATTGGGAGCCTTTCATGCGAAGCTTGAACAAAAGGCGTCGTGGACGCGCGGCCTCTTCATCAGCTTCGGCGGCTTTACCAACGAGGGGCTGCAGGCGTTCGGCAAAGGTCGCCGTCTTGTCGCGATGGACGGCCGCGACCTCTACGAGAGCCTGACGCGCGGAATTGCAATCGATCGGCTGATTGCACTGAAGGTCCGCCACGCTGCGGAGACCGGCGAGATATTCGCTCCCGTCGACCGTTTGGTCGCTTGAGATGGCAAGGGTCTGTCGCGCGCCGGGATGCGAGGAGGCGAAACTGTGCCGTGCCCATATCGTGCCGGCGGGATTCGCCCGCACATTGAGCAAGCCCGGCGGGCACAATCGCGCCATCCGGTCGACGGGATCGAAGCCGGCAAAGCAGCCGCACGGCGCGTTCGACGACGGAATACTATGCCGGCGCTGCGATGGGCTCCTCGGCCGCTACGACGAGTACGCCGTTCGATTTTGCAAGTCGCTGCCAATGACGCGCGACGCGGCAACGGGCGAGATATATCGGCGTGCGCCGTTCGATGGCAGCCTGTTTGCACGCGCCATGCTCGCGATCTTGTGGCGTGCCTCCCTCAGCGATCGCGAACCGTTCGAGGAAATTGCTCTTGGACCGTATCAAGACCGGGCCGGCGCAATCCTGTTCGGCGGCGCACCGCTCGCTTCGTGCCCTGAGCTCGAACTGGTCTTGTATCGCTACGCTTCGGACAAACACGACGCGCGTAAGTTCGTCTTCATGCCGCTTCGCATTCGGTCCGGCGCACTGAACGCCTTCACTTTAGGGCTCGGCGGATTTCTCGTCTGGATCAAGGTCGACCAACGACCCATCGATCCAATGCTGGCGCCGTTCGTCGTCAACGCCGCCTCCGAGCTTCGCGCGCCGATAATCCGCTTCGAAGAGACCGCCGAATACGCCTATTTCCAGCAGGCTGCCCATCAGGATCGGCGGCGCGGCCGGCGCCCGCCGACCCAAGCATGACGATCGGACCGTCATCCCGCAAGCTGCGTTCCCTGCCCAACTCGAAACTGCACACCGTTCCTCGATCGGCTGCACCGACCTGCACCGGTGCGGATTTGCTGTCGCCGCAGTACAGAGCGTCCCTATACCGGGCGCCGTGACCGACCGATCCCCGCCTCTCGTCGTCCCGCCGCGTCCCGGCAGCAAGATGTTCGTCTTCAAGGAGACCGAACATCCGGACGGCGGAGCACCCCGCACATTTGCCTTCACCGATGTCGATATCCTCCCGCGAGGCTATGACGAGCTCGCGAAGGCAAAGCTGCATGCTGCCGTCACGATCCCTCTGGAAATGTTCAACGGCCGCATCGTCGACACCGACGTCGAAGGCGTCGACCTGAGCAAATACGCCCATATTACCGCGACGCTCGAGAGTCCGTTCACGGCCAAGGCGATCGGTCTGGTGCGCGGCGGTTGGCTGCCGTCGGCCCTCGCCGCGACTCGAGAGCATGCGGTCGTGCTGCCCGATCGCAATATCGTCTCGGAGATTGCCGGCAGGTTCGAAAACGGCAGGAAGACCGGCCGCGAGCCCGATTTCCTTGACCTGTTCGCGAGCGAGCCGGTTCGTATCAATCCGCTCCTGTTTGCGATGGAGGGCAATAGCCGGACGCTTCCTGATCCGGCCTCGGCTCAGGCGCAGCTCGAAGAAGCCGTCGCCAAGATCGGCAGCGCGCTTCCCAAGGCCGAGCTCATGATCGGCCCGATGTCGCTTACCGGCCTCCTCGGCCTAATCGAGGACACAGGACCTGGCCTCGCCCGCAAGCAAGTGTTTCTGCGCGGTATGGCCCCCACACTCGCGGCCCCGGTCGCGCGCGCCCAGATCGATCGCCGTTGGAGCGAGGTACTCGCCGCCGCCGATGCAAACGCCGTTCCGCGCTCGTCGCTCGTCGTGCTGGCGGTGCTCAGCACGCTGGTAAATCCGGGCAAATGCGCGGCCAAGAAGCTGCTCAAATTCCACGCGGGCTACGGCGATACCGACGCCTACAACGCCCTGTGCGATCTGCGTTCGCTAGACATTCTGCTGCACTGTCTCGCTTTCTATCCCGACCACGATACGCAGCTGTGCACCGCCGACCGCAACCTTGCGCTGTTCTGGACCGGCCTCCAGGCAACGAACATCGCCCGCGACGGGCAAGGCATCCGCTATACGATGACGCCCCACGAGGCGCTGTTGCCCGGCGCCTACGGGGAACGCTGGGCCGAGGCTGTCAATCGCAGCTGAAGCCGCAGCAACGGAGCCGAGCCCATTCGGCCACGACAAAGAGTGCAACCCTGTGCGGCGAAATCGAACGGATCAGACGTTGAAGAACCTGCAGGGCATGTCCGGCGCCAGAAAGGTCAAGGCGTCCTTCGGCCCCAGCACATATTCGGGCCATTCCGCGGCGGTCCACTCTGCATTGGAAGCGACCGGATTGCGCGAGCGGCCGACATTGGAGCGCGCGCGCTCAAGCAACTCGTCCATAAGCGCAATCACTTCCGCCGACCCCAGAACCGCGGGGATCGTCACTCGCAGAGCGTTCTCGAAGCTGTCGAGGCAGATATGAACGACGTTGGGATGGAGCCGGCGCGTGGCTTCGAGCAGCCTGCCGTAGTCGAACTTGCGATCGTCATGCACTATCAGCGCAAAATCGTAGAGGTGGCCGACCGTTCCGTCGACCCGATTGGTCTGTGCCGCCCAGGGGCGCGTCAGCACTTGTACAGTCATACCGACCACGGCCGATCTGTCGACATGACCGATACGCGCCCATTTGCGAGGTTCGATTTCGCTCCAGGGCAAAGGGTCGAGTGGGAGGAAATGCAGCGTCACCGGATCGTCCGATTGCGGAAGGATCGGATCGGCATCGTTGTAGCTCGTGCAAAATGTCCAGAAACCCTTGTCGATGTCGCGCAGGAATTGGAGAAGCCGCGGGTGATCGTCGGCATGCCCGACCCGGAAATGGGCGATCCGGTGCCGGATCTGGGCAATCTCCGCCAGCTTGGCGTCCCACAACGGCTGGGGCGGCAGATAGGGCTCGAAACACTGCCAATTCTCGCCGACCAGCTTGGTAAGCTGTGAGAGCGGCGCATAGCTTAGCGCATTCATCTCGGGCGTCGGCATGTGCTTGAGATATTTGTCGTTCTCAAAAGCCTTGGCGTTGGGTTGGATCGACTTGCTCCAATTGTTGCCGAGCAGCGCGCGCAGTTCGACATAGACCATGCGCCGGAGCCAGGTCTCGAATTGCCAGAGACGTGCGTAAATGCGCAGCGCCCGCTCGGGCACTTCGCCGGTTTCGTCGCATGGGGTCGATTCGGGCGTTTCCGGGCTCTCGTTCATGCGTAACGAATAGCATTGGCTGCTCGGTAGACCGAGAGGTAGGGGCTGCATGCGCAGGTGCGGACCCGACGCCGGACAGCGCTCAATCCTTCCACTCGCTGCGCCGCGCAGGCAGCCGGTTGTTCGCGGTGCTCCAGGCTTGGATCCGCGGTCGCCGCGGACAACCTCCTCGCCGTTCGCCTTCAAGGCGACAACGCTTGATGCGTCGACGTTGCGGTAGCGTTTTCCCTCGTCCCAATCCCAGTCGAAGCTGACCGTCTCGCCCTTGTATACAACTTGCCGGACCAGGCAGGGAGAAACGATTAGCGCTCCCCATCTATCGTCAGAACGTGCTGGTGCCAGGCGCGACTGTTGCCGCCGCGACTGGGCGGCCGCGGCTTGTCCTTCAGATGGACGCCGTAATGCTCGACTTCGGCTTGTTCGACTCGCAAGCTCTTCCCCTTTCTTATATCCAACGCGACGATCCACAATGGCCGAGATGATCGACAATCCTCAAGAAGTGCTCGCAATTTTTGCGGAGGCCGTTCGCGCGCTCCTGGCCGACAAAGAGTTGGCCTACGCCGATCCCGCCGAGCGCGCGATCGTCCATCGGCTGGCGGTGCTGCTGGAAGGCAAGTTTTCCGGCTGGTCGGTCGGCGTTGAATGGAACCGGCGTGAGGATGTCGTCAAACGGCTGGCGCATGGCGCCACCAAAGACGAGCTGATACGCGAGGGAGCGATCGTCCCCGACCTAATCGTCCATCGGGTGGGCAAGCGGGAAAACCTGCTGATTGTCGAAGTCAAAAAGTCGAGCAACAAGGATTATGAAGGCGACATCTGGAAGCTAGAAGGCATGACTGATCAGACAGGCGACTACGGCTATGTCTCCGGGATTGATGTTCGTGCAGGCACCGTTCCAAAATGCGACGTCTATGTGGACTCGACGTTGGATTGTGAGTTGACCGCCTGGATGCAGGATCAACTATCCTAGTTTGAGAGCCTCATACACGACCCTTGACGCTCGTCTCCCAACTGACAGAACTTCCGCTTACCAATTTATCTGAAGATCCCCTGAGGGGCCGGAATGAGGGCGCAAAGTCGACGCTAGCCGAGCCAGAATTGGACCGGGGCAAGCGCTTTGCACTGTGGTCGTTCCTGCACATGTTCGGGTCCGCCCCCGATCTCGATGTGGCGTTCGAGAACGAGGAAGATCGGGAAGCAGCGCGCAACTTCATGGATCTCCTGGCGGCATCGGAGGGCGAAAGGGCAGGCTGATTGCAGCGCACGGTCACGTCACCTTCAGACCCACATCCGATACCCATCCGGTTTTTGTCGCGAACAGTCCTGAACCAGGTCAGCTGAGGACGGCAACCCGTTCCTTTCCGGCCGTGTTGGCACGCCCTTTGGCGCGATTGCGGACGCAAAAGCGGTTCTCACTTTTGCTGCAATCGCTGGGGCGCGCCTGCCCGCACCACCCGTCATGAACAGGTTCCCCTTGGAGCTTCGCTCCTGCGGTGCAGTCCTCCCATGCCCTGCTTCTTAGGCAAGTTCGCAAGCCGGAGATGGTCTCCGGTTTGAGGAACTGAAGGAACTTTCGTCATGACCAACATTGCAATCCTCACCGGCCGCATCGCCCGCGAACCGGACACCCGCGAGACCAAAGGCGGCACCAATGTCACCGGGATCACAGTCGTCACCGATCGTCCCGCACGCGACAAGGACGGCAAGACCTACAAGGACGAGAACGGCTACACCGCCAAGGAAAGCGAGTTCCACCGGGTGACCTGCTTCAACGGCCTCGCCAAGACCGTCGGCCAGTACTGCTCCAAGGGCCAGCTGGTCAGCGTGCAGGGCCGCATCCACTACACCCAGTGGGAGGACAAGGACGGGGTCACCCGCTACGGCACCGAGATCCTCGCCGACAAGGTCGATTTTCTCTCCCGCGGCAACGGCTCGAGCGACGATAACGACAACACCGACGCTCCCGAGATCGACTGACCTCTTCCGTCAGTGTCTCTTCCGAAGGGGTCCTGTCCGAGCCGGACAGGGCCCCTTCTTGCGTTGTTCAACCACTCTGGCGGAGGAGGGGCCTGGCTCACGGTTGTCTTATTCTGATGGGCGTCCAACCGGCGCGTCAAGGACGGCAGGGTCCCACCATTTTGCCTCCCCTTCGCTGCGCTACGGTCCGACAAAATCGTTACCCCTACCGCCGCTTCGCGGTCGCCCTTCGGAGCGATCCCTGACCCGCCGGCCGCACGCCCATCCGTCCTGCTCCTGCCGTCAACGGCAGACATCAGGAGGAAATTATGGCTACGCAATTTCAACGCACTTCGACTTCGGATCGCTACTTTGCCGCACTGGCTATAGCAGAACGTCGGGCGCTGCACAGCTTCTTCGATCAGCACATTATCGAGGACAAGCGCCTTGGATATTTTGCCCTGGATGAGGGTGATTACAATGTACTTCCGGCGCACCTTGCAGCGCGCGTGGTGCATACCGTCCACGGGGCGATGTCAGACGAGTTCTGACCGCATGAGCAGGGCAGGGACCAGCAACGGTTCCTGTCCTATTCTCATGTTCACAGGGGTGACGGATGGCGATGGCGCAGTGCGAAAGTTGGACGCATAATCGGTCGCCCCCGGATTCGATAAACAATCATTCTGGCATGTCGGTCCATTGCGCCGGACAATACATCTTGCTCCTTTGCCGTCATATCCAAGCAGGCCAGAACATTGGCTGCTGATGTTGGCTATTTGGTCCCCATTTCGGAACATTCGAGGAAAATTCTCGTCCGAATATCTCGGTTCTAAACAAAAAGTTCCGCCGCTAAAGGCGACGCTGCGCTGCGCTTCCGTTTTGAAACGAAAGCATTTTCTCCAATAATCTGGCCGGGGAAGCAACTGGTCACTGATCCACAATTCAGAATGGGCTTGACCCAGCACACCGTACGCAGCGGTGGAAGTCAGCTTTATGAAACGAAAAGCCTGACGCCAGCTATTCTGCACCCGGCCGTGTGAGGCACTGATCGAGACTGAAACCCCGCCAAATCGCCTGCACGCATCAGTCTCTTGGGGCTCACAGTGAATTGACAAGATCGCTCTCGATGCCATATGTCGCTCTACAAACGACAGGTGACATATGGCGACAGTGATTGAACGAGAGGATGATGCGATCGTTACCCGAGCGGGCCGCCGGCTTGGGGGCAAATCAACCTTCAAGCGGCCGCTCCGCAATCGTCTCGACGCGCACGAGGTGATCGAAAAGGGTTTCCCCGGCGGAGCACTGATCTTTTTGTCCGAGAACGTTGCCTTGTTGCAGCAGCCCGGCGCTTTCGAGAAGGCGATGGGTATCAGTCTTCGTACCCTGCAGCGCCGAAAAAGGGAGGATTCGCCAAAGCGATTGAGCCTTGAACAAAGCGGACGGGCGTGGAAATTCGCTGAGCTGCTCGAGGAAGCAATCGAGGTGTTCGGAAATCAAGAGGACGCGGAGGCATTCTTCAACCGCCCAGCCTTGGGGCTGAATCAGCGTCTGCCGATCGATCTTCTCAGCACGCCGGCAGGCACGGAGCTAGTCGAAACCCACCTTGAACGACTGAAATATGGCGTATACGCGTGACGCCGCTGCCGGGAGGGCTGGGGTCTGAGGACATCCACGCTTGGCGTCTCGACCACGACGATTTCAGAGCGACATGGATTAGTGGCGAAGGCGCTTATCGCGTCGGAGGCCGGTGGAATGCTCCAGGCAAGAGAGTGGTTTACTGCGCGATAGATCCGTCTACCGCTATTCTTGAGGTTGCGGTCCATAAGACCTTCCGCGTGCTTGATACCGTTCCACACGTATTGACTGCGTTGCGCGTTAAGGATCCCTCGACGGTAAAGATCGTGCAACCGGGCGACGTACCCAATCCCAACTGGCTGTCACCTGGGATACCGAGTGCAGGACAGCAGACGTTCGGCAACGCACTACTCGAGAACCATGCATTCTTGCTGATACCGAGCGCCGTGTCGTCAAAAAGCTGGAACTTGATGTTCGATCCCGTGAAAGCAGCCGGTGCCTATGAACTGGTCGAGCAGGAACGCTTCGCGCTCGATACGCGGCTTCACCCGTGATATGAGAGCGGATCGATTGCGGAGCATTGCCTATCAGTCTGGGCGCATCTAGAAGAGCGAAGCGATAGAAAAACCATGCCGAAAGGTATGGTTATGAAAAATCTACTGGTTGCAATCCTCTTCCTGTCTGTCCCGGCATCCGCGCAGCAAGCGCAATTGCAAACATTCTCGCCAGAACGCTCGTCCGCGTTTGTAATGCTCATACCGGGTGTTCCATCGGCGGCTTCGCCTTTCAACGATTCCCAGGCTCTGCCATCACGAGCTTCGGCACTCGAGGCCGACTTCGCGAACCTCAACGCGACTATGGAGCCCGGGGCCGAGCCGTCACTCGACCTTGTTCCGGCAGCGACCTTCGTGCCGGATTGGATGAGGGGAGGGCGCCCGAAATTCGACTATAGCGTCTATCGCCGCAGAGCATACTTTCCTGATCCGGATTGCCTCACGACAGGGTACTTTCCTCGTCAGGGCATCAGCGCGGATGCCCAAACGCGCCGGCGCCTCTACTTCCATAATATTCTTACAGCAGCCTGCGAAGCCGGAGTTCCCGTAACGCTTTTCGACGCATTGGTTGCGCAAGAGAGCCGCTATCGTCCCCACGCGCGAAGTCATGCAGGCGCGATGGGACTCACGCAACTCATGCCGGGGACCGCGCGCTATCTGAATGTCCGCAACCCGTGGGACGTGCGCGAGAATCTAACTGGCGGCGCGCGCTATCTGCGCGAGCAGCTCGATCGGTTTGGTTCGTGGGAACTTGCGCTGGCGGCTTATAACGCCGGTCCGGGCCGCATTGAGCAGTACGACGGGATCCCGCCTTTCCGGGAGACCCGCAATTATGTGCGAACGATCATGTCGACGCTCGATGGCGGCGCGGCTCCCGAAGTGCGGTCTCCGCCGTTACTCGCTGCCAACCCGTTCAGGAGGACAAAGCTGGTTTCCTTCGCTCGGCCGTCAAAGATCCCAGAAAACTGAGAACCCCACGCTCCAGGCGTAATACAAAGCTACCGCGACGATGACCGGTGCGCCTTTGAGATAGTTGATCTGCCAGCGAAGCCAGATCTTTGGCAGAAGCAGCGTCTTGTCGAGACGGGTGGCGAGGGCGGGACGCCACCTTCCGGCGCGCCAATCGTGTGCGGTTACCAGAACAGCGAGGACAGCGCACATCAGCGCCATGATACCGACGGCAATGTAGAGCGACGTCCAGGCGATGAGAGCTTCTTGCTTCATGATTCCTGGCTACCAGCGTGCCTCTTGCATATGGTGACCGAGCCCGAAGCTGTCCGATCCAGCTCACCGAACATCGCCTCGTTCCGTCCGAACCGCGTATGCTTGAAATTGACATCGCCGCTTTTCGCTTGATTGACGACGAGGGCTTTCATTTAGACCTCCGCTGCTTTCCGTATTTCATTCTGCGCCAGATCCCTGTTCGGCAATGAGAGCGCTATGTTGCGACATGTGGGGCGCCGGATGGCCAGCAGAGACCACCCAGGTAGTCCGAGCAACGCTCAACCGTAGGCGAAATCGAAGTCTCCACCGTTGCGTCGGTCTTCGAGCTTGCGGTGGTATTTTGCGATTGCGGAAGACGTGTTTTTTGCAATTCCGTTGCAGAGTTCGTCGCGAATGGTCTCGAAGGTGCCTTCGCAGGCAGCGAGCTCGCTTGGCAGATGGGTGGCCATAGCGATCGCAACGAGAGCCGAGGTCTCGCAGCACGGATCTTCATAGGAAGCTGGGTCCGAGAAACACTGAACTGTGATCGCAGCGCGGATCGGATCGATTTCGAGTCGTGCAGACACGGCATGGAACTCAGCGATCGGGAGCGATCCTTCGGCAATGCGTTCGAAGAAGCGGTTGCGATGGCTACGCCGGATGACCCCTTCGTTGACCAGCTTCCGCACGCTCACGCCGCGCTTCTGCATCTGATCTCTGATGAGGACCGAATATTCCTCCTGAAGCTGAGTGCAACTTTTAATCTCAGCTCGCTGTGACCCCTCGGACATAGTTCCTCCGATGCCCCGCCCTATGCATACGCATACCTTGGAAGAGGGTAGCGATGTTTGGCAAGTCAAACTTTATCGTTGAGAAATTACGAGCGCGCAAAAAACAACCGCCTCCCGGACACCGCAATGGCCGCCGAGACGCTCACTCAAATCAGTCTTTATCTCGTCCAATCTGGCATTGAGTGGGCGCGAAAGGCGAAGATAGATCCGCACTCGGCCGTCCAGCGGGAGCTGTCCCGCGAAAAGCTTGAGCTGTTCCTTGGTAGGTTTCGGGCGGGAGTTGATGACCTCAATAATCACGTCTTTCAGGCGCTGAAACTTCAACCTTTCAACCGTGAGGATTCGGATCGCGTCCGCGATTATCGCGAAGGGCTGCTCGCCCATCAGCAACTCATGCACAACCTCGCTGTCGTCTGACATAGAAGCTCCTCGCCCCCTCAAATCTTTGTGCGGGCGCGCCCTGTCAGCGGCTCGAAAGGTCAGAGAATCAGATTTTGTGTTTAGATGGGGGAGGTGGCTCTGCATACAGGCCAGCTGGCTCTGTATTCGGTCCATCGTGGGCCCGATTTCTTGCCAGGTAGGCACACTGGCGTAGCCAAGTGGCTTCGTTTTTGCACCCGGTAGGGACGAATTTCGATGCCGAGCGGCCATACAAACGGTGATTCGAAGTCGGGTAAAGCTAAAGATACCCACGCAATAGTTGAGAAATGGTTCCCGATCTCCCCTTCTGGTCTTGGCGCATTGCGCCATTCGTCAAACCAGAAGGGAAAGACAATGAAAGCACTCGACCTCAAGAAGGGCGGCGCGAACCTTGCCGTCGCTTTGGCTGCAGCGGCCGGGATGAGCGTATTCGGAATCGATGCCGCGATGGCCGGTACCGACTCCACGTTCGATACCGCGCTGACGCAGTTCACCAACTTCCTCGAAGGCTCGGGCGGTAAGATCATCACCGTGCTGTCGCTTGCCGGCGGCATCGTGGCGCTTGCCTCCGGTCGCTTTTCGCTTGGCCAGGTCGCGATCCCGGTTGGTGTGGGGGTCGGTGCCGGCACGGGCGTGCCGATCGTCACCTCGACGATTACCGGCACGGTCTGATTTTTCGATCGGACTCTCACCACGGGATGCGGCCTGCTGATTGCCTCGCGAGACGCAGCCGCCCCCAAATTGGCGGTGACGACCTTTGGACCAGTATTCAATCCCAAGACACCTCGACGATCCCGAGTTGATCGGGTTCTGGACGCTTGATGAATTCCTCATAATGTTGATTCCATTCGGATGGGGAATTCTTGCGCAGCACATCGTTATCGGACTTCTCTTCAGTGTCGCTGCATGGTTTTTCTATCGCAAAATAAAAGCCGGGCGTTCGATGTATTGGGTTGTGCATTTTGCCTATTGGCATCTGCCGGGTGGGTTCTTTGGTCTGAAGGTCGCTCCGCCTTCTCATCTTCGTGTGATGGCGGGCTGAAATGGAACTTTCTCTTGCTCACGAGGCGTCGCAACGGACGCTGAAACAGCGCAATCTCCTCGCGCTCATCTGCATCGTTCTCGGCATCCTTGTGGTTGTGATGTTCACGGCCGCCTCGACGCGCGATCGGGAGGTCGTCCTGCAGCCGATCCTCCCGAGCGAAATGACGCTTAGCTCCTCGTCGGTCACGCCCGAGTATCTCGAGGCGGTAACACGCGACATCGCGCAGCTTGCGCTCAATCGCTCGCCTGAAACCCTCCAGTACTGGCTCGACGGGATCGTCGCCATCGCCGCGCCGGAGTCGCGCGGCGCGCTTAAAGCCAAGCTGATGGAGATCATGGCCGAGCAGGAAGGCTCTCAGGTCACGCAGTTCGTCACCATCGACTGGATCAGGACCGACCCCGACGAACTCACGAGCCAGGTCGGCGGCGTGCTCCATACGATCGTCGGTTCGCGCGACGTCCGCCGCGAACACAAGGTCTTCGAGTTCCACTGGAAATATACCGGCGTCTCGCTCCGTCTGAAGGGCTTCGGCGTCGTCGTGAAAGAAGGAGAGGAAGAATGAACCCGGTCATTTCCTCGCTCATGATCGTCTCCGGCGGGCTGTTGGCCTCGCGTCTCGACTGCTACCTTACGCGCTTGAGCGGCGCGGCGCTCATCGCAGGCGCGTTCGTCATCTCGGCTGCGCCCGCACTCGCGCAGGAACACATTCTCGCCGTCGACAACGGCGAGGTACGTTGTCAGGCGTCGAAATCAGACCTTACCCGGATCGCGCTCAAGGACGATCAGTTCGTCGCCGTGTCGCGCGTCCAGAGCGGTATCGAGGCCGAGGACTTCTCGATTGTCCACGAACCCACGCGCGGCGACATCTATCTGTCGGTGCCGGGAGGCTACACCAAGCCGAACATTTCCTTCTTCGGCACGACGCAGAAGGGATACGTCTACAAGTTCGACTGTCAGGTGTCGGGTGACGGCGCGTTGCAGGTCTTCGTGGCCAACGCGGATATCGAGCATCCGCAGCCGCAGGCCGAAACGCTGCAAGCTGCTTCGCTCGACGATCGTGCGGTGGGCCTCGTTCGGGCGATGTTCGAACAGCGTCCCGTGACGGGCTTCGAGATCAGCGACGCCGCTCGCGCGCCGGTGAACGTCGGCGACATCAAGGTCCAGCTGGTCAGCGAATATCGCAGCCCGACCATGACGGGCAAGGTTCTTCGGATCGAGAACACCGGAGCCGCTCCCATGACGCTGCAGGAAGAGCTCATCGCCGGCGACGGTGCGATCGCCGTTAGCATTTCAAACCGCGACCTCGCGAGTGGACAGGCGACTGCCGTCTATGTCGTCGTTCCCACAGGAAGGTAACTGAGATGGATCTCCTGAAGCGCAAACCCAAGGATCTGGATGCCGCCGGATATGACGAGCACGATGAGCTCGACGAGAGGGGTTCGATCGCGGAGAACGACCAGACCCAGAAGCGTCAGAAGATGCTGATGTACGGGCTGGTGGGCGTCATCGCGATCGCGGGTTCGATGTACGTCCTCGATACCGACGATACCATCGAACAGGCGATGGACGACGGTACCGAGACCACGGTCTCGACCGACGCCCTCATGAACCGCCAGCGTGTCGACCAGGAATGGGTCGCCATGTACGAGGGCGAGATCAACTCCCAGGGGCAGCGGCTGAAGGGCGTCGAGGCGCAGGCCGGCCAGATGATGGAGCTTCAGTCGCAGGTCGAGAGTCTGCGCAACGAGAACGCCGCGATGGCTCGCGATGGCCAGCGTGTTCTGGAAGCATATGAGCGCGAGAACGAGCAGCTACGCCAGCAGGCGAGCCGCGGGAACGCCCGCCCGAGTGCTCCGGGTCCGGTCGCCGCTGCACAGGCTTTGGGGGTCGCCCCCTCCTCATCGCCTGTCGCGGCGCCGCCGCAGCCGCCGCGGCGCGCCAACGATGTGCAGATGGTTTCTTTCACGGCGAATGGTGGCACGGGTTCGCGGATCGACGCTTCCAAGTCGCCCGCCATCTACACAGACTCTCCGAACTACTTGCCGCCCAACTCGATCGCGAAGGCGACGGTGGTCGTGGGGGTCGACGCCACCACCAACACACGCAGCCAGAGCGATCCGCTCCCGGTGCTTCTCCGCATCACCGGACCAGCGCGCTCGGTCTACAGCGAGGGCCGCCTTCTCGCCACTCGCGTACAGGGCTGCATGGTGAACGGCGCGGCTTACGGCGACCTTTCCTCGGAGAAGGTCTACGTGAAGCTCCAGCGCATGACCTGCGCGCAGCCTGGCGGCCGCTTCGCGGTGTCGGAGGTGAAGGGCTTCATCGCCTTCGGCGGCAAGGTCGGCGTTCGCGGCCGGGTGGTCAGCCGCGAAGGGTCTCTGACGACTCAGGCCTTCCTCGCTGGTCTCGTCAGCAGCGCCGGCACCGCCCTCAACGGCTCGTTCAACGCGCCCATCATCTCGGGGGGTCGCGAAGACCCGGATGCAAGTGAGGTCGGACTGCGCGCTCTTGGCGGCGGTGCCGAACAGGCCGGCACGACCCTCTCCGAATATCTCATCGAGCGCGCGGAGCAATATCAGCCCGTCGTCGAGATGCCCACCGGCGCAAGTGTCGAGGTCGTGTTCCTCGACGGCACCTTCATCAGGAACTGAGAGGCAATCATGCTGAAGAATTTGACCCTCAAGCGGCTCATGCACGGCGATCATAAAGCCGGTCTCGTCCGGACTGTTCAAGCAGTCGGGATCCTTGGCGCGGGAGGCGTTCTTGCCCTTGGAGCCCAGGCTCTCGCGCAGAGTTCCTCGGACGCTGCGGTGCAACAGGCTCTCGCCGAACGCCTGCCCAAGACCGAGATCACCGCGATCGACTGCGAGAAGATCGAGGGCGTATGCGAGGTGCAGGCTCGGCAGAACCTCTTCTACATCGATCACGGCGCTCGCTATCTCATTATCGGCCGCGTCTACGACATGGAGACCAAGCAGGATCTGACGGCGGCGCGGCTGCTCGAGATGAACCCCGACATGCTGATTGGGGGAGGCGGCGGAGAATCGGCAACGGCCAGCGCCGACATGCAAGCGCCCGCCGCAGGCGATGCCACGGGCGGCTCGATCGACGATCAGATCGACCCTCGCGCGCTGGCTGCGTTGCCGCAGAACGGCGCGGTCGTGATGGGCCGGGGGACAAAGACGGTCACCGTCTTCAGCGACTTCCGCTGTGGCTATTGCAAGCGGCTTCATGAGACCCTCGAGACGCTCAACGTGAAGGTCGTCGAGCGCCCAATCTCGGTGCTCGGCACACGCCCGATTTCCGAAGCCGTGATCTGCTCTCCCGACAAGCGCCGGGCCGTGAATCAGGCGTATGATGGCGGGTCGATCACCACCGGATCGGAATGCGACACGTCGGGGCTCGATGCCAACGAAGCTTTCGCGCGCCAGCATGGCTTCAATGGAACCCCCGTAATCGTCCGCGAGGATGGTGCCGTCGTTCACGGCTACCGCCCCCGCGAATTCCTCGAAAGCTGGATCCAAGGGAGTGCATCGTGAACAGCAAAGCCATTCTCACCATCGCCGCGCTTGGCGGCGCGCTCTCGGCCTGCACCACACTGGGCACCAATGTGAGCGGCAGTTTCCGGTGCGATGCTCCCGACGGTGTGTGCGCCCCCTCCACCGTGATCGACGACAACGCGATATCGCGGATCGAGGAAACGAGCTCCACCGATCTGCTCAATCCCGCCGGTCCCTACCAGATGGATGACGGGATCGATGCTCCGGTCCACAGCACCGTTCTCGCGTCCGCTCCCATGACGGCGACCAGTGCCCCGAGCTATGAGCTTGCCGTTGTCTTTCCGGGCTACACCGATGCGACGGGCATGATCCACGCACGGCGGACCGTCAGGACCGAGGCCGTCTTGCCCGGTCGCGGTGATGCGATGGACGCGATGGCGATGCGCGGGCGCAATCCCACGCGCAACCAGGGGCTGCTTGCCGCTGCGGAGAGTGCCCCGCCGTTCCTCGCGATCACCCCCGATATCCTCCCGCCCGCGGCTGATCCTACGGCAAAGCCGCAGGAAGTCGCCGTCGCGACAGGGACCGATCCCATCGCGGCGATCGAGGCGCAGGTATCCGAACGCCTTGCAGGCCAGCAGGCGAAGCCGCGGCGGCAGGCCGCATCGTTTCCCGGCGTGGTGGAGTGAAGCGCGATGATGAGAGCATTCAGCAACATCGTGGACCTGGTGGTCGGCGACAGCCGGAAACCCGAGCAGAAGTCGAACCCGCCGCAGGTGCCGATGCTGTCGCATTACCTTGGCTATCGCTCCTACGACGAAGACAAGCGGGTCTTCCACCAGGTCCGCTCGAAAGGCTTCATCCTCGAGCTTGCGCCGCTGGTCGGGGCCAATGATCGCGTCAACGACATCATAAGTTCGCTGTTCTCGGATATCCTCCTGCCCGGGACCAAATTCAGCGTAACCAATTATTCCTCTCCGCGCGTCGCGGAGAAGCTGCAGGACTGGGCGCTACCGCGCTTTAGCGCCTCGGGCGTCTTTCAGACCCTTGCCCGACATCGTCTCGACAAGCTCCGCAACGGCGCGTGGTCGACTCTCGCGAGCGACGGCCCCTTCTTCGTCCGCAATTACCGTGTCGTCATGTCGGTCGGCGTCAGTCAGGGCTCCGGGCTGACGACCGATGATCTGGTGACGATGCGCGACGGAACCATTTCGGCGCTGGAATCGATCGACGTTCCAATCAAGCAATTCGAGCCCACCGATCTGATCCGCTTTTTCGACGAGATCCTGGCTCCATCGACCGGAGCTGGAGACGAGGTTCCGGGGTACAACCGGTTCGACCCAATCAACGAACAATGCGTCCGCCGCGATCTCGTCACCCATGTCGAGAAAGATCGTCTTATCCTTCATGCGCAGTCGCTCCGCCCAACGGGTGCCTCTGTCGAGGGCGTGCCGGAGATGAAGGATTTCGTTCCCGAGCGCTTCGACATCCGGACGATGGCGGTACGCAATTTCCCCGATCGCTGGGCTCCGTGGGACACGCAGAAGATCATCGGCGATATCTTCAATCCCAAGCTGAACTTGCCGTGCCCGGTCCTCCAGACCGTGTGCGGGGTCATCCCCGGGCAGGAGTCTTCGGAAAGCAAGGCGGGATACAAGTTCGCGCGCACGAGCTCGCTGGCGGAGGGAAAGGGCGTCAAGCTCGTCCCGAAGCTTCGCACAGAGGCCGCCGAATGGCAGTTCATCCAAGACCGTGTGAAGCAGGGCGAAAAGCTGGTCTCATGCTATTATGCGGTTTCGATCCTCGCGCCCAAGGGACGTGGCGAGCCCTGCGAGCGAACGCTCAAGGCGCTCTACAAGGCGAGCGGGTGGGACCTGATCGACGAGACCCATATCCAGCTGCCCGCCTTCATGGCCCATTTCCCGCTCATGCTCGCGGACGGGCTCGATTCCGATTACAAGCGCATGAAGCGGCTGCGCACCATGCGCTCCACGAACGTCGCGGCCATCGCACCGATCCAGGGTGAATATGTAGGCGGCAACATTCCGCATCTGCTGTTCATCGGGCGCCGGGGGCAACCGCAATTCTGGTCGCCGTTCCAGAACGGTGCCGGCAACCACAACGTGGCAATCGCGGGCAAGTCGGGTTCGGGGAAATCGGTCCTCCTTCAGGATCTGACGGCGAGCTTCGCCGGCGTCGGCGCGAAGACGATCGTGATCGATGACGGTCGCAGTTTCGAGCACATGGCGAAGGCGCTCGGCGGCACCTTTACCGAATTCAAGCTCTCTTCGGGCATTTCGATCAACCCCTTCCGGATGATCGACCAAGAGCTGGCCCAGGGCGACGACGACTATCTGGTCGACTGCCTCGCCATGTTGAAGTCGATCATTTCGCAGATGGCGCGAAACGAGACCCGACTGAACGACACCGAGCGCGGGCTCATCGACCAGGCCGTCAACGCCGTCTGGGAAGCAGAGGGTCGCGATGGAACGGTGGACCACATCATCGAGGCGCTCAAGCAGCCCGAACATCCCTTCGCCTACGATCTTGCGACCTCGTTGCTGCCGTTCGCCTCGACCGGGACATTCGGTCGCTTCTTCCTCGGCGATGCCAATCTGGACCTGTCGGCCGACCTCACCGTCTTCGAGCTTTCCGATCTGGCGACGCGCGAGGAGTTGCGCGGCGTGGTGCTGACATCCGTGATGTTCATCGCTTCGCAGGTGATGCGCCGGATGGACCGCTCGATCCCCAAGCCGCTTATCATCGATGAGGCCTGGCAGATGCTGGAGGGCGGGGCGATGGCAGACTTCGTCGAGACCTATTCGCGCACCTGCCGCAAATATGGCGGTTCGCTCATCACGGCGACGCAATCGATCCACGATTACTACAAGTCGGAGGGGTCGCGCGCCGCGCTCGAGAACTCCGACTGGTTCCTCATCCTTCAGCAGAAGGGCGAGACGATCTCGGACTTTCGCAATTCGGATCGCTTCGAGATGGACAACATGACCGAGGCGCTCTTGCGGTCCTTGAAGCGCAACGGCGTGGACTACTCGGACGTGTTCATCCGCGGGCCCGACACCGAGAGCATCGGGCGGCTCGTCCTCGATCGCTATTCGGCGACCCTCTACTCCTCGAGCCCCGACGTCTTCGCCGACATCGAGGATTACGTCCATCGTGGCTTCCCGATGCACGATGCGATCGAGGCGGTAGCCTTTCCCGAAAGCCATCATATGCTGGAGGCCGCGGAATGAACGCATTTGCACACGCCGGATCCCCGCACACCCGGATCGCACGCGGCCAGGATGCAATGGTCGTTGCGCTCCGCCTGATCGGGTGGCTCGCCACGACGGGCCTCGCGACCCTTGGCGTCGCGACCTTGTTCTTCGTCCTCCTCGGCAGCTTCACCCTTTCTGGGACGATGCTTCAGCTGGACAATTTGGCCGCGCGCTTCCTCGCGGCCGACGCGGCTCGACAGGCGCAATTCCAAACGATCGTATTCACGGTCCTTGGCGGCGCCTTCGTTCTCATCGCTTTCTTTCGCCGCGCGAGCCTTCGCTCCGCTTTCGAACTCGCTGGAGGTGACAATGACTGATCTGTTCGAGAATGCCGATCGTGCGGCGACCGCCGAAGTTCGCAGGCCCAAGACAGTGGCTGCCAAACGTGCCTTTGCGGGTCTTTCACCCCGGGAGATCGTGCTGCTCGCTGCCGCCGCCGCCATCTTCATCTGGGGAGCCTGGGTCACCAAGAACCTCGTCTCTGACGATGGGGGACGCCAGGAGTTCGTGCAGCTTCAGCTGCAAGGCATCATCGGCGAATATCTGCAGGCCCAGGCTCGATCGAGTTCCGACGAGCAGACCGCCGCCCAGGAAACGGCCGTTTTCATGGCCGCACTCGATCGGACCGTCGCTGGCTTGTCGAAGAGCGGGAAGGTCGTTCTCGTCCACGAGGCGGTGATTGGCGGCGCGATCCCGGACGTCACCCAGAGCGTAAAGGCGGCTGTCTACGCGAAGGTGCCGCGCCCGCAAATCGCCCAGGCATCGATCGACATGCAACAAACACAAGACGCGCGTGTCGAGCAGGAAATGCAGGCGTTCATGGCCGCGAACGGGGGAGGGCAGGGCGGTGTTCAACAATAGAGCCAAGCGGCTGTCGACCAAGGGCAAGCTACTCGCGATCGCCGCGCTTTTCGGCATCGGAACCGCGGTGACGTCCCTGCAGCAATGGAGCGAGACCCATGCTTTCATGATTAACGCAACGGATTCGCTGCCGAACTGGGCGTTCCTTGTCGAAAGTGGCCGCTTTCCCGACCGCGGGGATTACGTGATATTCCACCCGGGCCATGATCCGGTCACCCAGAAGTATTTCGGCGAAGAGCCTGGCGCCTTCGCCAAGATCGCCTTCGGTCTGCCCGGCGATGTCGTGACCCGCGAAGGCCGTGACGTGCTGGTCAATGGCGAGCGCATCGCATCGACCAAGCCGCTCACGAAGCGCGGTGATGCGCTCACCGAAGGACCTCTCGGCGTCGTTCCGGAAGGCTGCGTGTTCGCGGCCACTCACCACAAGGATGGCTTCGACAGCCGCTATTCGCACATCGGCTTCGTGTGCCGCGACCGCCTCGTTGGAACGGGAGTGGCGATCCTGTGAGGTATCGTCTCGTCATCCTCTCATGCGCCGCCGTCACCGCGGCTGCGACGGCGCCGTCGATGCTGACTGCGCAGGCGCAGGATCATGGCCAGATGGGTCAGACCTGGCCCGTCATCGAGCCCGACCTCCTGTCCGTCATCAAGGCGCGTCTCGATCATGCGCAGGCGACCGGCAAGCTCGACGAGATGAACCAGCAGTTCGCCGCGAAAGTGAAGGATCGCGTCATGCGTCCGGTTCCCGTTCCGGGAATGGCGCGTGCCGAAGAGACGCGTTCGTGGGAATTCGATCCCGCGATCGTCGTCGAGAACGACATTCGCGACCACCAGGGCAATCTGATCGCGGCGCGTGGTCAGCGGGTCAATCCGCTCGCGACTTCGGGGCTATCCAAGAAGCTCGTCTTCGTGGACGGCGACGATCCCGCCGAGGTTGAATGGGCGCTCGGACACGGACCCGATGAACGCGCCAAGATCATTTTCGTCGACGGTTCGCCCTTCGAATCCATGAGGACCCATCAACGCCGGTTCTACTTCGACCAGGAGGGCAAGCTCTCCAGTCATTTCGGCATCACCCGCACGCCCGCGCTCGTCGAGGCGAAGGGCGATCTCCTGCTGATTACCGAACAAGCTATCCCCCGGAGGCAATCGTGACGTCCTGGCGCGACATGATCCCGGTTCCGCTGGCCGCTCCGGAAACCAAGGAGCTGCGGGCTGCGCGCTTCCGCGTCATCGCAGCCTGCCTGGTTTTCGCGGTCGCACTTCTGTTCCTTGGCGAGCTTCGCCAGCTGATCGGGTCCGCCGCTCTCCCGGGCCTGGCCGCGGCCTTTACCTTCATGGCCGTTCAGGGCTGGGCATGGGCCAGGCTGAAGAACGCCGCGGATGATGCGTGGCTCTTCAGGGAGACCGACGATGTTGCGTAGGTGGCTTGCCGTTGTTGCGGCGCTTGCCGCCCTTGCTCTCGCTGCGCCGGCGTCCGCCCAAGGGCTCCCTTCCGGCCCGGGACGTTGTTCCGGATCGTTCGTCAATCCGATCACGGATGTGTGCTGGGGCTGCATGTTTCCACTTTCGCTCGGATCGCTCAAGATTTGGCCGTCCTCGCGCGCCGATACCAAGAATCCGGATCTGCCGATCTGCGCGTGCGGAACGCCCGTGCCGCGCGTCGGGCTTGCGATGGGATTCTGGGAACCCGTGCGCCTTGTCGATGTCTCGACAAAACCGTGGTGCTTTCCAAATCTCGGAGGCATCAAGCTCGACCCGGGCTTCCCGATCGGTAACGGCTATGCGTCGAACTCTTCGCAAATCGGAGGAAAATCGCAGAACACCGCCAAATATCACGTCCATTATTACATCTATCCGCTTCTCTATTGGCTGGAGGTCGTAACCGACTTCCTTTGCCTTGAGGCGAGCTCCTTCGACATTGCCTATATGAGCGAGATCGATCCGCTCTGGCAGGACGACGAGCTGACGACGCTGTTAAACCCGGAAGCGGCGCTCTTCACCTCGCCGATCGCTCAGGCCGCTTGTTCGGCCGACTGTATCGCTTCGACTTCGAAACTGCCGATAGACGAACTGTTCTGGTGCTCGGGGTGCCAAGGGCCGATGTATCCGATGAACGGCAACATCGGAGCGAATGTCGGCATCAAGCAGTCGGCTCGGCTCGCCGCCGAACGGATGATCTACAAGATGCATCGCCAGGGTCTGGCGTGGGGGACCAGCGGCTCGAAAGCCCTCTGCTCGAAGTACATCATGCCGATCCTGAAGAAGAGCCAGTATCGCCTTCAACAGGTCAATCCGACGCCGATGGTCAGCGGACGAGAAAGCTGCTCGCCGATCGGCGCGACCACCATCCTGCCCAAGTCCGGACAGGTTTACCCGGTCAAGGGAGAGGACGTGGGTTTCCTCCTTTGGCGCAAGCGCAATTGCTGCGTGCTGTAGAACGGAGACCTGCCATGAACCGCAAGATCGCTATCTCGCTCGCCGGTTTCAGCCTCATCGGCTGCGTGACGGCCGTCTTCGCCCAAAGCACGGACGGTTTCGATCCCCAAGCAATCGAAGCACGCGCTGGGGAGTTCCAAGAAGATGCCCAAGCACTCTTCGACTACGTGACCTCCAATGGCGAGGAGCACCGGGAAGAGGCGCAGAAGGTCGTCGAGGGTGGTTACGCCTCGATCGAAGGGCTCGACGTGTCCGATATCGCTGCCGGTGATGGCCCCTTCGACTTCGACGAAATGGTCGCTGGCGCCAAGGCGGGCATGGCCAACCCCGAGGGTGCGCCGTTGTTTATCGCGTTCGCCAGCCTTTCGATGCCCGAAGAAGCGCTGGCGAGAATGATCGAGGACACGACGAAGGCCGGCGGCGTCGTCGTGTTCAGAGGCTTCTCGGCCGGGAATCCGCAAGCGTTCATCACCGGCATCCGTAACGTCGTCGACCAGGCAGGCGCGAGCAACGTCGCGATCGAACCGCGGCTGTTCCGGTCTTTTCAGGTCGATCATGTTCCGACCTATGTCGCGCTTTCGAGCGACTTCGAGCCTTGCGACCAGCTTGACTGTGTGACTGCGCCGCCGCCTCATGACCGGATCGCGGGCAATGTCAGCGTCGGCTATGTGCTGGAGACCTTCGCGGGCACCAACGGCCCTGGCGCTCCGGTCTCGCGGGTTGCGCTCGCCAATTACAGGTCTGCGCAGTGAACATTCGCGGCCTCGCTCTTGCTTGTGCCGGTCTCGTGGCGACGGGTCAGCTTGCCCACGCGCAGATGACGTCGTCCGATGCCCGCGCCGAGGGCGAGGCAATCGGGGAAGGCGTCCGCGACGCAACGAACGGATCCATCCTCGCCGATGGTTCGGAAGCGAATGTCCCTACATACGCAGGGACTGATTTCCCGTCTCTCGATTATGCGGACGATGCGGTCGGTTTGACGACGGCAGGCGAAGCGCAGCGTTATCAGGAGGACTATCGTGTCGTCATCGATCCGTACCGCAAGGTTGTCGATCCTGCGACGATCGATCTCTCCGCGGCATCCGCCATCGAAAGCGATCCCGACGCCTATCTCGGTCCCGGCGCTAGCCCGGGTGGATCGAGCGGTTCATGCAATCCACTGCCTCCCGGGGGCGGTGGCTCGACCACCTATCTCGAGAGTTGCAACCAGGGTTCGCAGCCTTTCGACGAAGCGCGGACGTGCAGGGCTCTCCTGACAATTCAGACACAGGGTTCCCGGTATTGGGAGTACACCTGCGATGAGGGGTTCGACAGGGATGTCAATCTAGGCGCGCGGCAATGCGCCGCCATTCAAGGCCAGCTCGATGCCGGCGGTTGTCAGGAGATCAACCGGGTCCGGATAGGCCAAGGGTGCCTTCAGTGGTACGACAATGGACGCACTCGCTACTGCTCCGAACCCGGCGACCCAATTTACCGTCTGACCTATTCTTGCCCCGCGCAAACTGCGGTCTCCGGCGGCATTGAGCGGAACAAGATTTCGATTGTCAGCGAGTCCGTCGACGAAACACAATGCGAAGCCACGATCGGTGGAGCGACGTGCTCGCTCCAAAGCGAGACCTGCACGGCTCCCAACGAGACGCGCGTCATCGATGGCTTGCCCGTAACCCGCCCGTGCTGGGAGTGGAGCCGCACGTATCAGTGCCAGGGTTTGCTTCCGGCGAACGACTGTGCTGCGCTCGAGGCACGTCCGGAATGCTCACTCAGCCATGACGAATGTCTGAGCTACGACGCCAATGGCATCACCTGCAACGTCTATGATCGCTGGTTCCAGTGCACGACACCGGACACGGGCGCGCCTCCGCCGCCTGCCTACGTTTGCGCGGGCGATCTCTACTGCATCAACGGCGAATGTACGAGCGTCACACGCGAGGCATCGACCGAGTTCAAGGATGCAATGGTGGCGATGAACGTCATGGGCGAGCTTCGTGACGAGTTCGATCCAAACCAGCTGAAGATCTTCAGCGGCGAGAACCTCAAATGCACGAAGAAGGTGTTCGGGCTGTCCAATTGCTGCAGCGGGAAGGGCGTTCCCCTTCTCACGCCGTGGCTCTGCAACAGCCAGGATCGGGACGTCGACAAGAAGGATGACGCCGGGCTCTGCCATTATGTCGGCACCTACTGCTCGGACAAGATCCTCGGCGTCTGCGTGACGCGCAAGCAATCTTACTGCTGCTACGGGAGCAAGCTGGTCCGCATCCTCAACGAGCAAGGCAAGGCCCAGCTCGGGATGCGATGGGGCAAGGCCAAGGAGCCCGACTGCGAGGGTTTCCTCATTGCCCAGTTCCAGCAGCTCGACCTCAGCCGGATGGATTTCCGCGAGGTTTACGCCGAGTTCGTCGATGCGGCCAAGCTGCCCGACGAGATCGAAATGTCGATCCAGATCCAGACCAAGATCGAAGGCTACTACAAGCTGAATGGGGGGAGTTGAGGTGACAGGCGGTGAAGTCATCGCGTTTCAGAAAGGGGACCGATTCCCAACTGCCGAAGTGCTCGATCTGGCGATCAGTGTCGCGATCGGGCGCCATCTCGCTGCCAGCGAGGATGAGATGTTCTCGCTCATCCAGGACTGGTTCCTGCGTCCAGCATCGGGGGCGGAGCTCACATCCGCGATCGGCCGACTGCTCGAACGCGGTTGGATCTCCCGCGCAGGCGAGAGCGCTTTCGATTTCTGCCTCACCGACGCCGGCATTGATGGCACGACGACCCTGTCCGGCGGAATGATCCGGATGATCGACCGTGGCCGGGGTCACCTCAAGACCGCCTTCCTCCTGCAGATGCTCGACCTCGACAAAGGGAAATGCTCATGAACAACCTCGCTTTGCTCAGCCTTGCGGCAGTAGTCGCCGCAGCCACGGCCCCCGGCTTGGCGCAGACGGTGGATCCGGCGTCCCAGCGCGATGCCTTCTACTGCGACGAGCGCAAGCTTGGATCGTGGTTCTACTGCAATTCCGAGAAGGTGAAGCGCGAGGCGAAGGAGAGGGAGCAACAGCCCGCCCAAACCGTACCCGCCGTGGAGCGAATGGCGGCGATCACCAAGCAGCTCGACGAGCTCAAGGCGCTCGCAATCCTCGAACCAACCTCCGAGAACATCGTCAACTACATCCGCTTCCAGCGTGAGCAGCTCGATCGTGCGTCGACCTTCGCCGATACGTGGAGCAGGTCGATCTGGCAGAACCCCGAGCTCGACTACACACTCGAACGGCCAGTGGGCACCTTGGCCAAGCAGACGTGGCTCACGGACCGCCGCGACCAGCGCGAGGGATCAATGCAGGCGCTCACGCAGCGCTACGGCGTCTTCTACTTCTACTCTTCGAGCTGCTCGGCGTGCGGGACGTTCTCGCCGGTCATGCGCGCGTTGTCCGACAACTACGGCCTCGAAGTGCTGGCTGTATCAATGGACGGCGGTCCGAATGAGCTCTTCCCGAACTACGTGATCGACAGCGGACAGTACCAGCGAATGGGGCTCCAGGGAGGCACCGTGCCGGCGATCGTCCTGTTCGACACGCAAACCACGCAGCCGATCCCGATCGGCTACGGCGTCATGGCGGCCGACGAAGTCATGCAGCGCATCTTCTACCTCACGCAGATCGAGCCAGGGAGCGATTACTGATGTCTACTCGGACGAGAGGCGGCATCGCCGCCCGTTTCGCAAAACGCGCCGGTGTCGCGCTCTGCGCGTTGGCCGCGACAGGCATGGCCGCGGCGCCGGTCAGCGCGCAGGTTGGTGCCGAGCTCAACGATTTCTTCAACGACATGGGCGCGGCGGCCAACGCGACCGGGCCGACCGCCTATCAGGGCCAATCCGCGGGCTATTATTCGGGTGGGAACATCTGGACACGGTTTCCGCAGAAGAGCGTGAACCCGGTCAATCTGCAACTGCCCTCGATCAAGGCGGGTTGCGGCGGCATCGACGTCTTCTCGGGCAGCTTCTCCTTCATCAACACCGACGAGATCGTCGCGATGTTGAAGGCGACCGCCAACAATGCGCTCGGCTTCGCCTTTCAGCTCGCGATCAAGTCGATCAGCCCGCAGATCGCCTCGACGATCGAGGAGATGGCGCAGAAGGCTCAGCAGATGAACCAGTTCAACATGAACAGCTGCGAGACCGCTCAAAATCTCGTCGGCGGTTTGTGGGGAAAGTCGGACCGCATGTCGTCGGAGATCTGCAAGTCGATCGGCAACAGCCAGGGGCTCTTTTTGGACTGGGCGAAAGGCCGTCACGAATGCGGGACCGGCGGTCAGCGGGAGTCGACGATCGCTGCGAACAGCGATCCGAACATTCCGTCGGAAAGCTACAACTTCACGTGGGATATGCTGAAGCAGAGCTATCCGAGCTTCTCTCCCCAATTCCGCGAGTACCTCATGACGTTCGTGGGGACCGTCATCTATTATCAGGATGGCGATGGGAGCGGAAAGCGCGGCTACCAGTTCTTCGGGCAAGGCGATCGCGCGCTCCTGACGGCGCTTCTCGATGGCACGAACTCGGTCACGATGCTGAAGTGCGATACGACCGACAAGTGTCTCAATCCGACAACTCAGACCATGTCGGTCGACCAGGCGCAGGCATTGAAGCCTCGCGTCCGCGCAATGATCGAGAGCATGAATGCCAAGGTCCGGTCGAACACCGCGCTGACGTCGGACGAGATCGGACTGCTCGGCGCGACGACGATCCCGCTCTACAAGATCATTTCGGTCAACGCGGCGGCGACGCTTGGCGGAATGACAGCCAACGACATGAACGATCTGGCCGAGATTGTGTCGATGGATCTGCTCGATGCGCTTGCGCAGCAATATTACGGCTACGCATCCCGGGGTGTCGGGACGTTCCAGAACGCGAACGAGGAAGCGCTGTCGCAATGGCGTGACCAGATTGTCTCCGTGCGCCACGTCCTCGATGGTTATTCCCAAGGCATGAACCTGCGCCTCGATCGGACACAGCACGTCATCCAGCGCGCGGTCTTCCTGGAAGGCACGCTCCGCAACAATCTCTCCCCGCAGATGTCGGCGGCGCTGTCCTTCAGCACGTCGCTGTCGAACCAAGGCGTCCAGTAAGGATCAGGGACCGTGATGGAGATCTACACGATCGGCGGCGGGGAATATATCGTCAACGTCCTCAACGCGGTCTCCGCATGGACGGGGGGAGGGGGCTTCCGCTCGCTTCTCCGGGTCGTGATGGTGATGGGTTTCATATACACGCTTCTGATCGTCGCCTTCAGTTTGAACTGGCGCGCCTGGCTCAACTGGTTCCTGGGTGCGACGCTCATGTACGGGGCACTCATCATCCCGACGACCACCGTGCAAGTCACCGATCGCCTCAATCCCAGTCTGGCACCCTCGACGGTCGGCAACGTCCCGGTTGGTCTGGCCCTCATCGCCTCGGTCAGCTCGACTGCCGGCGACTGGTTGACGCGCACGGCCGAGACCGTCTTCACGATGCCTGGCACCCTGCAGATGTCGAACAACGGTATGATCTATGGAGCCAGGCTCTGGGATCGCACCCGGGACTTCCAGATCCGCGACCCCCGCATCAGCGCCAATCTCGAGGAGTATTTCAAGCAGTGCCTCTTCTATGACATCTTGCTCGGCCATACGTCTTTCGACACGGTCGCGAACTCGAACGACATCCTGACCGATATGGGCCCCGGCTCGCCGGCGCGGGGTATGAAGTGGATCCCAGCCACGGGCACCCCGACGATCGTGACTTGCCAGGCAGGATACACGAGCCTTCAGAGCGGGATTATCACCTATACCGATGCGCAGCTCGAGGAGGAGGGCCGCAAGCTCTTTCCAGGCCTCACTCCCGCAGCAGCTCGCGCCAAACTGATCGCCGACCTCCCAGTCATCGCCAATCAGTTCCACGGTAGCAGTCAGACCGCACAACAGATTTTCCATCAACGCTCGCTGGTGAGTGCCTTCCTCGAAGCGCGAGCCAATCTCGGTGCGGCTGATGGCGATACATTCGCCATGCTCCGCGCCGAGGAACAGGCGCGCAACACCTACACGTCGATCACACAGCAAGCGATGACGTGGGTCCCGCTTCTCAACATCGTGCTGACCGTCGTCTTCTATGCGATGTTCCCGGTCCTCTTTCCGCTCTTCCTTCTTCCGCGCACAGGGGTAACCGCGCTGAAAGGTTATTTCACCGGCTTCTTCTATCTGGCCGCATGGGGGCCACTCTATGTGGTCCTGCACATGTTCATCATGGACCGCGCATCGGACTCTCTGAATGCGACCGCACCGGGCGGCATCACGATGGCAGGCATGGCCGGTATCGATGCGGTCAACGCGGATACCGCGACGATCGCAGGCTTCCTGATGATGTCGATCCCGTTCCTTGCTGCCGGCATGGCGCGGGGAGCGATGGCCGTCTCGTCGCAGGCGACCTCCATGCTCGCTCCAGCACAGGCTGCAGCGGAAGCGGCGGCCGTGGAACGGACGACGGGCAACTACTCCTACGGAAACGAAAGTTTCATGAACCTGTCGAGCTTCAACCGGCAGTCTAACCAATGGAACACGGCGCCATCCTTCACGGGTGGAGTTGCTGTGCAGTCGACCGTCAATCCCAACGGTACTTTCACGCGGACGATGGCTGACGGTTCTACCGTCTTCGATACATCACCCGGAATGAGCCGCCTCGCCTTCGGTGCCTCTTTGAGCCAGTTCGCAAATTCCGAGCGCCAGCAGACGCTTTCCGAGCTCGAGACGGCTCGCAACAGCCTCACCGAGGAGCGTTCGCGTGCGCTTTCGTTCCTCGACCGAACCTCGGCACGTCAAACGACCGGCGTCCGCAACTCGAGCGGAAGCGAAAACTCTGCAGGATATCGCTCTGGTGAAAATTTTCAGAGGTTTGACAATCAGTCGCTCGATTCGAGAGACGGTATAAGCGAAGGTGACAGGATTTCGCGCTCTTCGGGCGATCAGCAAACCAACATTGATCGTCTTGAGACTACTCGTGGCGGGAGTATTGGCGTATCTGGCACTGCCGGTAGAGGAAATTCTGGAGGAAGTCCTCGCAGGGGCTCTGGCCTTGGTATTAATGCCGGCGCCCAAACTGGCATCAATGGAGGACGGTTGCGCACCGACCTCGTGAACCGTGGAAACGATCGTATACAAAGCAACGGACTCGATTCGTCGACCTCTGACGGTCGCTCCAACGGGTCGAATGCTACACAGGATAATGGCAGCTACTCGCAGAGCGGCAGCTTTAATCGAAGCGAGGGCTATTCGGATAATTCCTATTCTCGTGAGCAAGCTCTCGAAGAGATCCGGCGCATTGATGAGCGCATTGCTGCAATCGATGAAGTTTCGACGTCCCTCAGCAACAATACCTCCAATCGCGAAGGGTACGGTGCGAACCTCAACTTCGATATGTCTCAGATTGTTGCATCAAGGTATCAGGAAAAGGCCATGGAACTTGGGGTGACGGCCCCGAGCTTGGCCCGCACCGACTACAATCCGCAAGAGCAGGCAACCTATGAGCTTGTAGCGAGAGAAATTATCGCCGATTATTACGATGCTCGCGTTGCCCCCTTCAATGATCTCATCCCTGAACGCGGCTCCTTGGTCGGCAATGTCACTGGGCCCGGCGATTTCAGCGAGTCCGACCTTCGCGCCAGCACGCCGCGCCAAAATGTTGGTGGGCCACGAAACCTCGTGAATGGATCGAGTGATGGATCTATCGGAGACCGGATCGACGAAGGCGCATCGTCACTTGGTGATCGTTATGAGGCCAACACATCTCGCTACAGCGACAAGCGGCGGGAGTTCGAGGAGCGCCGAGAAGGCTTGGGTGGAGCAAACGATCGCTTTAACGAGCGCTTCTATGATCACGACCAGCGGGAGCGTAACACAATTCAAAGACGCCTTCGTGGTGACGACGAATGAGTTACCAGCTCAAAATAGCGATAAAGATGAATGCAATTGCTAACATCAATCCGAGAATAGAATTCCATTCAACTCGTCCCTGCGATGGCTCGTAATCGTGGCCAAGGAAATCATCCCCGGTCTTATAGAGCCACTCTGGGTTCACTCCGCCTGAAGGATCCCACTTCGCGGCTGCCTTGACCACTCCAGATTCTCCAGGTTGATCGTCGAAGCTCATCGCAATTCTCCTAGGCTAGCCGTAGCATTTTAGGACGCTAAATACAACGACTGACCGGATGCTGCGTTTAAATCAAGTTGGACAATCCGTTACGGAATTCTTGATGCGCGAGACCTTGCGGACAATTCCAGACCTGCGTGGGCCATGGTCTGAAAGCAGTGCATATGCGATGCCTGATCGAAGATTTGAATCACAGGGTAGGGCGGTGATTCAGTTTCTGCGTTGGATTTGAGAGTTGCGGTGCACCAATGTCTCTTCATGGCAAAGCACTTCGAATGCCGCGAGCACTGGCGGGCTGTCGACACCGCGCGCAACATCGCACGCGACTATCAACTCACGGTCACGCTCGACCTGTTTGGCTGGACCGTCGTCGAACGTCAGTGGGGTCGCATAGGTTGTAACGGGAAGGGCGCGCGCGACAGCTTTCCGAATGCGGCGTCGGCGCGGCGTTTTGTCGATGCAGTTCGTAGCCGACGCGGAAGCGCCAAGCACCGGATCGGAGTGGAATATCGGTCCGTTGAAGAAGCATAGGCGAGCGACTCACATCCCGTAGGCATGGTTTCATGCGGAGATTGGAAAATAGGCTTTCCAATCTCCGCATGAACTGTCGCGAATGTATTGCGCAATGCGGAGATTAGGAGAACTGGTCTGCTTTTGAGCGGGATGCCGAAACGTTGTCAGCGCGGATATCTCGCAGACTAGACGTCCGAGATCTCGCGGCTGAGGCGTGAGTTCGACCGCAGGTTTGGGCCCTGAGTCCGAGCATAAGGTTTGTAGACTGCGCCAAACACCAAGCTTGGCTTGGCAAAAGCGGAAAGCTTCAAACTGGATTTTGGTTTGAAGATATGCCAAAACACTAATCATGGCTAAGCGTTCTGACAGCAAGCTAAACCGGCTTCAGCGGGAACTCCCTGAGGGACTCCTGGCCGATGCCGCGTGGATGGAGGCGCACGGTTATTCATCGGCGCTGCGCAGCCAGTATGTCCGCGCTGGCTGGCTCGAAAGTCCGGCGCGGCGGGTCTATCGTCGCTCGCGCGCGCCATTGACATGGCCGCAGGTGGTTATCTCGCTCCAGACCGTGCTGGACCTGCCGCTGACCGTCGGCGGGCGCACCGCACTCGAACAGCTAGGCTATGCCCATTACCTTTCGGCGGAGATGCGCGAGGTTCACCTCTACGGGCCGAAGCGACCGCCGACATGGCTGGACAGTTTGCCGCTCGACGTAGCCTTCCGCTGGCACAACAGTCTGCGTCTGTTTCCCGGCGATGCCGGCGCACAAGCGGAGCCGAGCCCCGTCATGGTCAGCGCCGCAGATCTGAGCTTACCCATCCGCTATGCGAGCAAGGAACGTGCCGCGCTCGAATTGCTCGACGAGTTGCCCAGACATGAGAGTTTCCATCAGGTCGATGCCCTGATGGAAGGGCTGAGCGATCTCAGCCCGCGTCGCCTGCAAACCCTGCTGGAGACCTGCGCCAGCGTGAAGGTGAAACGGCTATTCCTGTTCTTCGCCGACCGCCACCGGCATGCCTGGCGATCCCGTCTCGATGTGACCCGTGTCGATCTTGGATCGGGGAAGCGCGTCCTGGTCAAAGGTGGCACGCTCGACCCCGGCTACCACATAACCGTGCCGTCCGATCTGGCGGGGTAGCGGGCATCATGGCCTTTCTCGACTCTTACCGGCAACAGGTCGCCCTTCTCATCCGCACCATTCCTTTCGTAGCGCAGGAAGAAGCCTTCGCCCTCAAAGGCGGTACCGCGATCAACCTGTTCGTGCGCGACATGCCGCGCCTGTCGGTGGACATCGACCTGACCTATCTGCCGGTCGAGGATCGCGCCAGGTCGCTTGCCGCGATCAACGCGGCCATGCTGCGAATAGCGAAACGGATCGAACGCAAAATACCGGACGCGAAGGTCCATGCTTCGCGCTCGGCCGACGAGAAAATCGTCACCAAGCTGCTCGTCCGCGCTGGAGGCGTGCAGATCAAGATCGAGGTAACGCCGGTACTGCGCGGCACCGTCTACGATCTTGCCTTGCGGAGCGTTGTGCCAACAGTCGAAGACGCCTTTGGCTTTGCCGAGATGCAGATCGTGTCCTTCGAAGATCTCTATGCGGGCAAGATCGTCGCGGCGCTTGACCGCCAGCACCCTCGCGACCTTTTCGACGTGCGCGATCTCCTGGCGCACGAAGGTATAAGCGACGAGCTGCGGCGCGCATTCCTTGTCTACGTCATCAGTCACCATCGCCCGATTGGCGAAGTTCTTGCCCCGACACGAAAACCGATTGTGGAGGAATTCGAGCGCGGTTTTGTCGGAATGACGCATGAGCCGATCGCGCTGGCCGATCTTGAAGAAGCGCGCGAGGCAACCATCGCTGCGATGGTTGCCGACATGCCCGATGCGCATCGGCGGTTTCTGGTCGGCTTCAAACGCGGAGAGCCGGACTGGCAACTTCTCGGCATACCGGAAGCTTGGCACCTGCCTGCCGTCCTATGGAAGCAACGCAATCTGGACCGGCTCCCTGCCAAGAAGCGATGTGAACTGGCGGATGCACTCGAGAAGATGCTGTTTCAATAAAGCCAGTATCGAAACTTCGTTGTCCGGAATCAATCCCTCGTCTTATTGCGGATCGTTTCCCAGAAACCGTGCGGTTGCGCTTGAATATGCCCGCAGCTTCCTGCCGTATCGCAGCACCGTCGATGCAGAATCCCAGAGCATTGCATTCGAGATCGCGACACCGTCAGCGCCCAACGCGATCAGATCCTGGGTCAAGCCAACCCTCAACGAGTGGGATGAGATCAAATTCAGATAGCCCACGTTGTCATCATTTTGTCGCATCGACGGCGAAAGCGCGGCCTCCGCCGCATGCTTTAGGTCCTCGCGGAAAATGTCAGGCCGCGTGGCCCAAGCTCGGATAGCAGGGCCCCTGCGATGCTTAATCGAAGATTTGAATCACAGGGCAGGGCGGTGATTCAATTTCTGCGTTGGATTTGCGGGTTTCGGTGTGAGCAATGCTTTTTCATGGCAAAGCACTTCGAATGCCGCGAGCACTGGCGGGCTTTCGATACTGCGCGCAACGTCCCACGCGACTATCAGCTCACGGTCACGCTCGATCTGTTTGGCTGGACCGTCGTCGAACGTCACAGGAGTCGCGTAGGTTGTAAAGGAAAGGGCGCGCGCGACAGCTTTTCGAATGCGGCGTCGGCGCGGCGTTTTTTCGATGCAGTTCGTCTCCGACGCGGAAGCGCCAGGCACCGGATCGGAGTGGCATATCGGTCGGTTGAAAAGGCTTAAGCGACCGACTTTTCGCATCCGGTCGCTCTGGTTCGATGCGTTTGGCGGAGAATAGACTCCCCAATCTCCACACGAACTGCCGTGCATATATTGGGCGATGCGGAGATTGACGTCTATATTCACCGCAGGAATTGGCAGCGCCTTTGGCTGCCGTTCGGCATCGCCAAGGGCGTCTGCGGAGCCGGATGGAAGGCCTCGGTTTTGATCTCCGCACGGCACGAGGGCGGTCAGGGAAGGTGGGGAACGTCCTACCAGGATGAATCCGAAAACATGGTTAGACGAAAGCTTCGCTTCGATCACGCTGGCAAACATCCCGACATACCCGATTGACAAGTGTTGTCAGATATGACTACATAGGATCATGTCGCGCCCCAACGCTTCGACCGATTTCGTGGATCAAGGCAGCGCGCAAGGATTTCGGGGCGTTCCCGGCCCGTGCGATCGACAAGGCGCTCGATGCGCTGACGATCGTGGCCGATGGCGGGGCGCCGGACATCGCCAAGCCGCTCGCTGGTCTCGGCTCCGGTGTTTGGGAGCTGGCGATCAAGGAGCGCGGCGATGCCTACCGTGTCGTCTACGCCCTGCAACTGGATGACGATATCTGGGTGGTGCATGCCTTCCAGAAGAAGTCGACGAAGGGAATATCGACGCCGCAGCGCGAGATCGACCTCGTGCGCGAGCGGATCAGACGATTGAAGGAGATGCTGGAATGACCGAACAGAAGGACGACATCGAACTGGTGCGCGGGTCAGGCAATGTCTTTGCCGATTTCGACGTGGCCGATGCGAGCCTGCGTCAGCTGCGCGCAATCCTCGCCGCCGAAGTGGTCAAGACGCTCGACAAGGAAAAACTGACCGTCCGCGATGCCCAGGCCCGCACAGGTATCGCGGCGGCCGATTTCTCGCGCATCCGCCAGGTCAAGCTCGACCGCTTCACCGTCGACCGGCTGATGCGCATCCTCGACCGGCTCGACCGCGATGTTCGCGTCAAGGTATCGGTTGCTGCACGGCCCGAGCACCTCGCGGCATGTCGGCGCGGCATTGCAACATCTCGCTAAGAGTGGCCGGGCGCACGCCCGGCATGGTGATCTGGTCGGGGTCGGGTCCGGCGGTGTGGACCGGTGGATTGCGCCTGGTCATGCTCCACCCCTCAATATTCGCTGGCAAGCATGATCGTCAGCACTCGACGGGCAGTCGCTAGGTTGGCCGGGTTCTCGCTGCCGAACCGCAAATCGCGGTCGTAGGAATCGATCTTCCAGAACACGGTTTCGGCAAGTTGTGCCGGTCGCATGATCGTCCAATTTCCATCGCCGCCCTGATAGATCGTTCCGAAATCACGCGCGCCTTACGGATCGTTGTCCGGCACGAAGGCGTCGAAGGTCTCGATCAACTCACGCACCCGAGACCGATCTGCCTCGGGCAAGGCCCGGAATCCCTCTGTCGCCACGGCAACACCGGCCAGCCCCATCGCCTGCCGCGCCCGGTCATTGAGCCGGACAATTTTCTCGGTGCGTGAAAGTGTGCCAGCGGTCATTACACCGCCCTCCCGCCACTTTCGCAGATGTCGATCAGTTCGCCGAAATCCTTCTGCTCACCCAGTTCCTCGACGAGTTCTGGGAGAAATGGGCAATGCGCTGGTGTCCCAAAGACCAAGAACATCAATGGCTGCTACCGGCGGCTCTACTTGCAGGAGGCTTTTCCGGGTCTCTGCATCGACGAGCTCAATGAAGAGCACGCCACCAGATGGTTTGCCGAGGTCAACCAGCAAATGGAACCCGGCACTGCTAACAGGGCCTTCGGTTTTCTAAGGCTGACGCTCTTGCGTCAGCGAACTTTACATGCACTCTGATATGCTAACAATAAGTATCGGATTTAACATAAGAAGTATTATCATTCTAGCGGATCAGCTCGACCTGCCTTTCGGAACCCTTCCCAGGAAAGCTTGTGCGCGGATCCGCTACCAAGTAGCGCGCGTGGCCCTAGGACTGATCTCGGTCGGTCGCCGGATGAGCGGGTCACGTCCGTATCACTCCCAACCTCCCAATTCTCATCGCTCGAATACGTGCGATCGGGCTCTGGCGCAGCATAAGAAATAGACGAGATCCTTGAAGAACTGAGCTATCTGACACGAGACGCCGCCCGCGAAACGGAAACAAGACTATGTTTTCCAAGCGGAGCCCGGCATGCTAACTTTTTGCAGTATCATGGCATCCGAAAGACGCTCGACCGCTCCTGCGATTGTTGTGCAGCTTTTGCTGGGCATGGCACTCTTTGGCAGTGCGACGCCGCTCAGCAAGCTAATCGGGCAACAGTTCTCGGTCTTCACGGCATCATGCATGCGAATGCTGATCGCTTGTCTGGTCCTTGCTCCATTTACATGGCTGCTGACGAAACGGTTTGCCGGTGCGAAGCGGTCGGACTGGTGGGTGATTGTCGCGATTTCATTATTCGGGATGGTCGGTTTCACCGCAGCCATGCTTTTTGGTATGCGTCTCACTACAGGCGTGATCGGCTCGACGATCATGAGCGCAACACCGGCAGTGACTGCCGGCGCGGCCGTAGTTTTCTTCGGTGCCGCAATGAACTGGCGGACGTCGGGAGCACTGGCCCTTGCGGTCGCGGGGATAGTAGCAATCAATCTGCTACGAACGGAAGGAGGCGGAGACACGGAAGCTCCGATCCTCGGCGCAGCTCTTGTCGCAATGGCCGTGTGTTTCGAGGCAGCCTACACCCTGCTTTCACGGAAACTGTCCGACGGTATAAGCTCGCTGGAGGCCACGCTGGCAGCCTCATTGATTGCTGCGTTGGTTTTTGTTGTTCTGGCTATCGTTTTCGACCCCCAACCGTTCGATTTTTCCGACGTAGGTCAGACTGGGTGGTTTGCGGTAGCCTTCTGGGGCGCGGCTACAGCGGGGCTTGCTCCTGTTTTATGGTATAATGGTGCCCGCAAAGCGCCGGGAGCACTCACGGCAGGTGCTATGGCGGTCATGCCCCTCAGCGCGCTTGTGCTATCTTATTTGTTGCTCGGCGAACCTTTTCGCTGGTCTCACCTCTTGGGCTTTGGGTTGGTTTTCTCAGGGCTTGTTCTGATGATAGTCGAGCATTCGAAGTCGGAAGATTAGGCTCCGGACCGGGATTCCCAGAGCCGCCATAATGTGATCCCGCAGCGCCCCCCAGCAAGTTGCGCGCAAACTTGACGCGGTTTCCTGCCGTGCTGCCAGCCTATTCTCGACGAGAAAACCGCCGGGCCGTTCGAGCGCCTTGCTCATATTAAATGGCGATCAGCCTACTGCTTCAGTGACTAACCTTTGTTATCAAAGAGGATTTTTGCGACGAGCGGAGAAACTATCATCGCGGTGCGAGCGTTACTCCGCTGTGACCAAGTCACTCTTGGTCAATTTCAGTCGGAAAGGAGTTATCACGATGTCGCATCAAAACGTAAGGAGCAGCGATCTGATTGGCAGCGACCGCGTCGAAGGAACGGCGGTCTATGGGTCCAATGGCGACAAGATCGGTACTGTCGAACGTGTCCTGATCGAAAAACGCGGTGGTCAGGCCCGCGATGTCGAGATTTCGGTGGGCAGCTTCCTTGGTATGGGCGGCGAGTTGCACAGCCTTCCTTGGGAGAAGTTCGACTACAATACCGATCTGGGTGGCTATCAGCTCGACGTGACCGAGGATCAGTTGAAGGGCGCGCCGACCTATAAGGAAAGTGAGCGCGACACCGCTTATGACCGCGATTACCAGACGCGGTCGTACGACTATTGGGCGGTCACACCTTACTGGTGACGGAAGCCACGAACCGAGCGCGCACGAAGTGGCGAGAAGCATATTGAGTGGAGACGAGGAGCAGATACCATGCCGACAAAATCGAAAGCCCAGCAAAAAGCCGCAGGAGCAGCTCTGTCTGCGAAGCGCGGCGATACCAAGGTGAGCGATCTGCAAGGCGCTTCGAAAGACATGTACGACTCGATGAGCGAGGACGAGCTTGAGGATTTCGCCAAGGGCGAGCGCCAAGGGAAACCCGAGCACGCCGACAAGGATGATTGATCGCCGGTATCGCCGTACTGAAGCTTTGTCGATCAGGCGACCGCTCGCCCACCCCGCTCGGTATGTGATACAATAAATTGGTTCCGCGCGTCCTGATCCAAGACTCTGTTCGAGAGACTAGAGAGGCTTTAAACAATGGCGGAGGCTCAGGCGGTCCGCTTTGATGAAGCATTGGATATGCCGGAAAGCATAATTCTGGACGTCATGCGATGCTGGCGCGATGCCAAGGATCATGGCGAAGCGGTTCAGCCCTACATATACCAGACGCTGGCGCGGCATCGGCTTGAAATTCTCGTCCCAGTTTTTGATAGCCTGATGACCCTTTGCGAAGCGGCTATGAAACGATCCTTTGTTGCCGGCGAAGATGGCGATCGAAGCGGCGACGAAACCGCTCTGATCGATATGCTCGTCGATCCCGAAGACGCGCGAATTTATATCGGCTGCACTCAAGAAGATCGCATTTTGTTGAATTGCGCTTTGCGTTCGACACGATTGATGATGGAACAGGCGGTCGCGGGGATATCGACAGGCCGCCCACAGCAATATTAGACCAGAGCTGTCGGCGTATGGTCAGCGCCGCGTCCCTTCCAAAATTTCCGCCGAAAATTTGCATCTCACATGTCACACGATCCGAAACACTTCCCCTGTCCTGGTATCGCGGTAGAGATCAACCCGCTCCCCATCCCAATGATAATCAAGATGGCGACCCTGGATCGCATTTGAGGCGAGGTCGGGATAGAACAGGCCAGCACACTCGCCACTTTCGCGGCGCACGCTGGAATAAGCCACGCCGTTGGACCCGGCTGCCCGTAACTGCCCTCCCAGCGTTTGGCTTGCCGAATAGTCATTCGGATCCGCGGCTTTACTAAATCGTCCCTCATCCGCGCGGAGATCATGCAACCGCGCATTGATGTCCATCACGACCTCGCGGAATTGCGAAGTCCAGCCTGGTGCTTCGTTCGTGCGCGCCATGAAGCGGCTATGATGATGAATGGTTTCGAGCAGCGCGACCTCGAAGCTGTTGCCCGCATAGAGCACGCCATAGCTGCCGTCACTGAATCGCGTCGGGCGGTCGGGGCTGACATGGGTGAACGGTGCCATAAGATACGTCGCCCCCGGTCCGCCGACACGCCGTTCTTGCGGTACGAGGTCGAGATTGCCGATATTTTCCATCAATCGCGGATTGGTCTTTTGCTCCGCCGAGATGAGCAGCGGCCAGTCGGCAGGATCGGCAATATCCTCGAACAGATCGATCGGCGGATGGATGCTGCGGATGATACGGACCGCGTCTTGCCATTCAATGGTGGAAACCGGGACCGTGTCGGGATCGATCACCAGCCGCCACGCTCGGCGTCGAGATAGCGGCGCACCCGCATCAGATCGGTCAGTTCGCCGCCCAGCATGATATCGAGCGCGGAGCGACCCTGAAATGCGCTATTGGGTGCCTTGATCCAGTCATGGGCGCGCCGTGTCTCACGAAAGATATAGCGCAGCGCCTTGTGAATACCGATCAGGTTGGACAATCGCGCCTTGCCGTCGCGGTCGATCCGGCCGGGTTCACCGTCCGCTTTCCAGCGGCGGTAAGACCGCACGGGGACGTCAAGCAGTGTGGATGCCTGTTCGTCGGTCACATCCCATTTTCCGAACAGGTTTACCACCGCACGAAACATCGCAGCGGCCTCGTCATCGGTAATCGGGACGGGCCGAAAATCGCGAATTGCGGTGTCTACAGGCTGAAATGCAGTCATCATGATACTCCTATATGGCATCGTATGGGTCATATAGGGCCATTTGGCAACCTTCGTTTGTAATATCGGGGTTCTTGTCGCTTGCATTTCTCCTCGTTGAAATCGCTAGCGGTATCCTTACCCGAAGCTGGCTTGGCGGTGGTGAACCATGTGAGCGGTTCGCAAGCAGGCGTTGCGCGCGCCTACCAGCGCCCCAACTGGAAACAGGAAATAGGGCAAAGCCCTCGACGACTGGAACAGACATCTCGTTCGCACCGTTGGTGATGCGGTCCTCTACTGCGACGCGCCACAAGTGGAACCGCCGCCATTTTCGCGCGCCTCCTGAATGGGCGGACATGGCACATCTCCATAAGAGCAAAAGACGCAGCAGTCTCCGGCCAGCGGCTTCAGCCTTTTCTGGCAATGCGGGCACTCGTAAAAGAACCAGCATGCGTTGCTCGGCATGGTTTCGGTCGTGGCCGCTTCGCATTGGGGGCAAGTGATCGTGGAGACAGTCTGCATCAGGCTCCTCCGAGTGCACGCATCAGCGGTTGTTCAATAAAACCCCATAGCGCGGACAGAACGACCATCGCGGTGGCAATCAGCAATATCAGCCGGGTAGCGCTGCTGTGGGCAGGCTGCGCACAGCCATCAGCACTGCAAAAACGCACTTTGCGCAAGTGAAGAAACCACCCAAGGGCCACGACTAGGAAGGCTGCGATTGTGAGCGACAAGTGGTAGGGAACAAACCATGCGAGCCCTCCAGCGCCAAGGCCGACCGCGACAAGGGCCAAGGGCAGAACGCAGCAAGCAGCCGCGGAGAGAAGCGCAGCTGCACTTGCCAGTACTCCGACGCCAGCCACCCCGCGATCGCTCACGTTTTTCGGCTCGTCGTATTGGATAGTCTGCTCGGTCATCTTTGCTTCCGCTCGATTCGATCCCTATGTACTTCCTGTAGTAGATATAGGTGCAAGGAGATTCGACATGGGCGGCCTGTCGATAGGTGAGCTGGCGCGCAAGACCGGCGTCAATATCGAGACGATCCGGTATTTCGAGAAGATCGGAATGCTCGGTGCGCCGGAGCGCACAGCAGGCGGTCACAGGGTGTTCGACGATGGTCACCTTCGCACACTCAAATTCATCAAGCGGGCGCGCGAACTAGGCTTTGCGCCAAAGGAGGTTCGGACACTTCTGGACCTGGGCGGTCCTGCCAAAGCATGCTGCGACGAAGTGCGCAAGATTGCAGTTCATCACCTCGAAGAAGTGCGGGGCAAAATCGACGATCTCGTCCGATTGGAACGGCACCTAGCCGCCACCGTCGAGCAGTGTTCGGGCGGGCATGTGCCCGACTGCGCAGTCATAGACATGCTGGAAACCGCCCGGCCCTAGACCCACCCCTAGACCATGTATCCGATGTCAGACGCGCCGGTTGGATAGGCGAACATCGTAGTCTTCAGATCGTCCGCAGTGAGCCCATGGCGGATCGCCAGTCCGAAAATATTGATGGTCTGATCTGCGCCGGGTCCGACAAGGTGGGCGCCCAGTATCTTCCCCGTCTGCTCATCAACCAGTGTCTTGTAGCCGTAGACCGGTTCAGCGATCCGCCTGGCGGTGAACCATTGAGAGGTCCGCTCGCACTTTGTTCGAAATTTCAGCCCCGCCTCTTTCGCGTCGGCCTCGGTGAGGCCAACCCGGGCGATAGGCGGAAGCGTGAAGGCCACGCTCGGTACACCTTTGTAGTCGGGCTTGCGGTGATTGCCTTCGACGAGATTGGTCGCGACAACTTTTGCATCATGGCTGGAAACGGGCGTGAGTGGCGGCCCGTTCGAGGCAGCATCTCCGGCAGCGTAGACGGCCGGATTGCTCACGCTCTGCAGAAATTCGTTCAGCTTCAGCTTTCCGTTTTCGACTGCGACACCGCCCTTTTCGAGATCGAGCCGCTCAATCGCCGGGGCCCGTCCTGCCGCATGAACGACAAGATCGGCCGCAACCTCGATCGGCCCCTCCTTGCCACTCGCATGGACCGTATACTCTCCGTCCCGTTCTCGAATGGCATCGACGGTCGTATCGGTAATCACGCGGACACCGATCCGATTGATCGCATCCATGAGCCAGCTCACCAGTTCTGGTTCGAACTGCGTCAACATGCGCGGTCCCCGCTGGAGGATCGTTACCTCGGCTCCCGCGCGGGCGGCGATATGCGCAAACTCGGCGGCGATATATCCGCCGCCGACCATCACGATCCGCTTCGGCAGCGAGGGCAATTCGAGAAAGCCCTCATTGTCGATCAGGTGCTTTTCGCCCGGGATGACTAGAGGTATAGGTCTGGCTCCTGACGCAATCAGGATTTTGCGGTATTCGATTTCCTGGTCGCCTACGGAGAGCCGATCAGGCCCCGTGAATTTTGCCGTTCCATGCAAGGTCACGATGCCGGCCTCTTCATACCGACGCTCATGCTTTTCAGGCACGGGGTCGGTGAAGCTGCGCTTGAAGCGGATAAGGTCGGACCAATCGATGCGTAAAGTCCCCTCTACCCCGTGACCTGTCATTCGTTGTTTTGCTTCGATCGCTTCTGCGCCGGCCACCAGCATCTTTTTGGGATCGCAGCCGCGTAGCGCGCAGGTGCCGCCAAACGGTTTCTCGTCGACGACCGCGACTTTCCAGCCAGCTTTCGCAACGCGCATAGCGCAAACCATGGCTGCAGTCCCCGTGCCGATCACTACCAAATCGTATTCCATGTTCACTCTCCTGCCCGCTCAACGAAGCTGGAGCGGCTACAGGTTCCAATGCCACCATCGAAAGATCGGTGAAAGGCAAAAGTCATTCCTTGAAAATATCTTAGCCTGCTCTAAATTAGTAATAGCTAATGGAGAAGATTATGGGCCAGGACGGGCCTTCAGAAACGGATTTCATGCGCCAGGCTGGCGAGGCCAGCCGCCTGCTGAAAGCGATGGCCAACGAATCGCGCCTGCTGGTCCTCTGCTTCCTGGCCGAGGAAGGCGAGTTGTCCGTCGGGGATCTGGCGCAGCGCGTCGGGCTGAGCCAGTCCGCCCTGTCGCAGCACCTCGCAAAATTGCGCGAAGGCGATCTCGTCGCGACCCGCAAGGAGGCCCAGTCGGTGTTCTACCGTGTGTGCGACCCCAATGCGCAGCGTGTTCTGGAATTGCTGCATGACATGTTTTGCCCTGAGCTCGGCCAATCCCCCAGCCGAGCGACGACATCGGAGAGACAGTATGAGTGACGACACGAATATCGAAAAGGCCATCGAACAGGTGAACGGCGTTCTTGCCGGCAATCCGCGAGCGCCTCACGTCAAAGCGTTCTTCCATGAGCCGACCTTTACCGCGACCTATGTCGTCAGCGACGATCAGACCAAGCGCGCGGCCATTATCGACAGCGTCTGGGATTTCGATCAGCCTTCGGGCCGCACCAGCTTGGAAGCGGCGGACGAGATTATCGATTATGTGCGCGAGGCAGGCCTGACCGTCGACTGGATTCTGGAAACCCACGCACATGCCGATCACCTGTCGGCCGCGCCCTATCTGCAGGAGAAGCTGGGCGGCGAAATGGCCATCGGCCGCGACATCGTGACCGTTCAGGGCGTGTTCGGCAAGGTGTTCAACGAAGGCACCGAATTCGAGCGCGACGGCTCGCAGTTCGACCGCCTGCTGGAGGATGGCGACGAGTTGATGATCGGCGATATACCGCTGATCGCGCTCCACGTTCCCGGCCATACCCCGGCCGACATCGCCTATATCGTGGGCGATGCGGCCTTTATCGGCGATACGATGTTCATGCCCGATTATGGCTCTGCGCGGGCCGATTTTCCGGGCGGCAATGCGCGCAATCTCTATCGCTCGGTCCGGCGACTGATGCGCCTGCCGGACAAGACGCGGGTATTCCTGTGCCATGATTACAAGGCACCCAACCGCACCGAATTCGTCTGGGAAACCACCATGCTCGCACAGCGCACAGCCAATGTGCATCTTCACGAAGATGTTGATGAGGATGAGTTCGTCGATATGCGCACGCAGCGCGATGCGACGCTGGAGATGCCGCGCCTGATCCTGCCCGCCATCCAGGTGAACATGCGCGGTGGACATTTGCCTCCGCCGGAAGATGACGGCACGTCCTACCTCAAGATGCCGGTGAACAAGCTGTGATGCTGCCCGGATTTCCCGACGCCGCTCCACTGGCAGGATTGCTCGGAGGCGTGCTCATCGGCCTCGCGGCCGCGCTGATGCTGCTGGGCGCAGGGCGAATTGCCGGCGTGTCCGGCATCGCCGCCCGCGCCTTCGGCATCAGCGGTGACGGTACGCCCAGATCCGGCGCGTGGGCGTTTGTCCTGGGTCTGCCGATTGGCGCAATGCTGATTGCCTGGGGCCCTGGCGGGATCCAGGCCAGCTTTGCCGGTTACGTACCGCTGATTGTGGCGGGCCTGCTGGTCGGCATCGGCACGCGCATCGGCAGTGGCTGCACCAGCGGCCACGGCGTTTGCGGAGTCAGCCGGTTGTCACAGCGCTCGCTCGTCGCCACGGTGACCTTCATGGCGGCCGGGATCGCGACCGTCGCCATCATGAATGCCTTTGGGCTGGAGGTGCTGTCATGACGCGTTCGTGGCCGGTGACGCTCCTATCGGGGACGTTGTTCGGCGCCGGGCTGGCGCTGGGCGGCATGGTCGACCCGGCGCGTGTACGCGGTTTTCTCGACATTTTTGGGGACTGGGATCCCACTCTTGCTTTCGTGATGGGCGGCGCGGTGATCGTGATGGCGATTGCCTGGCGGATCCAGGCACGCATGGCGCAGCCTTTGATTGGCGCGACGTTCGCTCTTCCCGACCGGACCGACCTGACCCCCCGTCTGATCGGCGGCGCGGCGCTGTTCGGCACCGGTTGGGGAATTGCCAGCCTGTGTCCCGGACCTGGATTCGCTGCACTGGCGATCGAACCGGCAAAGGCGGCGGCTTTCGTGGTGGCGATGCTGGGCGGAATGCTGATCGTACGCTTGTTCGAGCCGCAGCGCTAAAGCGTCGTCGGAGCAATCGAAGCCATGGCCGAACCCACCTTGCTGGCACGCTACCTCCCCATTCTGCAATGGGGGCGCACCTATAATGGTTCTGTCCTGACGAACGATCTGGTGGCGGCGGTGATCGTCACGATTATGCTTATCCCGCAAAGCCTGGCTTACGCCTTGCTCGCCGGGCTGCCACCGGTCGTCGGGCTATATGCCTCGATCCTGCCGCTGGTGGCCTATGCGCTGTTTGGGACGAGCCGGACGCTGGCGGTGGGTCCGGTCGCGGTCCTGTCACTGATGACCGCATCGGCCGCGGGCGCTGTCGCTGCGCAGGACACGGCCGAATATCTCGAAGCCGCGATCACGCTGGCCGCTCTGTCGGGCATCATGCTGGCTGTGCTGGGCTTTCTTCGGCTGGGCTTTCTCGCCAACCTGCTCTCGCATCCGGTGATCAGCGGCTTCATCACGGCCAGCGGCATTCTGATCGCCACGAGCCAGATCAAGCATATTCTCGGGATTTCGGGCGGCGGCGACAATTGGCCGGAGATGCTGGGATCGCTTGCGTCCAATATAGGCCTGACCAATCCGTGGACGCTGGCCATCGGTATCCCGGCGACGCTGTTCCTGTTCTGGGTCAGGGGCGGACTGAAACCAGCCCTCTTGAGGATCGGCCTGAAACCGCGCGCCGCCGATATCGCTGCTAAGGCGGGGCCCGTGATCGCGGTGGCGCTGACCATTCTCGCGGCCGTTATGCTCGATCTTGCGGAAAAGGGCGTCGATCTGGTCGGGGCCATTCCGCAGGGCCTGCCGCCTTTCGCCACCCCGTCGACCGACATGGACCTGATCGCGCAGCTATGGGTGCCCGCGCTGCTGATCTCGGTGATCGGTTTCGTGGAGAGCGTCTCGGTCGCGCAGACCTTGGCCGCCAAGAGACGCCAGCGTATTGCGCCCGACCAGGAGCTGATCGGCTTGGGCGCATCGAATATCGCAAGCGCCTTTTCGGGCGGCTATCCGGTGACGGGCGGGTTCGCCCGCTCGGTGGTAAACTTCGATGCCGGCGCGGAAACGCCGGCTGCGGGCGCCTATACGGCCATCGGGATCGCCCTGGCATCGCTGTTCCTTACGCCGCTGCTGTTCAGCCTGCCTATCGCCACGCTGGCGGCCACGATTATCGTCGCGGTGCTCAGCCTGGTCGATCTGAAGACGCCCGGTCAGCTGTGGCGCTATTCCAAGGCGGATTTCGCAGCGCATCTGGCGACCATCGTCACCACTCTCTTGGCTGGCGTGGAACTGGGCGTGATTACCGGTGTCGTGGTTGGTCTGCTGCTGTATCTGTGGCGCGCATCGCGGCCGCACGCGGCTATCGTCGGGCGTGTTCCGGAAACCGAACATTTCCGTAATGTGGAGCGGCATGATGTCTTTACCGTTCCGCACGTCCTGTCGATCCGTATCGATGAAAGCCTGACCTATCTCAATGCGCGCTGGCTGGAGGAATATGTGCTCGAGCGCGTCGCGGACCAGCCAGAGGTGCGCCACGTCATCCTGATGTGCAGTGCGGTCAACGAAGTGGACGCCTCGGGCCTGGAAAGCCTCGAGGCGATCAATCACCGGCTCTCCGATAGCGGGATCGACCTCCACCTATCGGAAGTTAAAGGCCCGGTGATGGATCGGCTCAAGCGAACCGAATTTCTCGAGAAAATCGGCGGGCGTGTGTTCCTGTCGCAGAACCGCGCGTTTCGCGAATTGTCGCGGGATAATGCCGATCCGTCTCTGCCCGACGATATCGCTCGAGGTTTGATATGAACGAATATCCAAAAAGGAAATCGAGATTGGCATATCTCTCGGCGTCCATCGCTATAGGCATTCTCGACGCACTTGTTTTTCCTCATCGTCCGCACAGGCGGCACTTTTCCTGTGAACTCGCAATCCTTTACGGTTGCCAACCGTTTTGCTCGGAGGCCTGCTTTCGGCCTGACCGCATCCCCTCGTAAACCGACCAGAAGGAAACTCATCATGCTTCTCGAAAAAATCAAGACACCCGGCCTATCCCATCTGTCCTATCTCGTCGGGTCCGGCGGGCAGGCGGCAGTGATCGATCCGCGCCGCGATTGCGACATCTATATCGAGAAGGCCCGCGCCGAAGGCTTGGCGATCACGCATATTTTCGAGACGCATCGTAATGAGGACCTCGTTTCCGGCGCAGCGGTCCTGGCCGACATGACCGGGGCAAAGGTGCTGCACGGCCCGAACGCCGATGGCGAAGTCGTCTATGCGCAAACGACGTGCGAGGGCGACAGCTATCGCGTCGGCCAGCTCGAATTCCGCGTATTGGAGACGCCGGGCCATACATTCGATCATCTCGCCTACGCATTGTTCGACACCGAATATCCGGAGAAAGCCGTTGCCGTGTTTACCGGCGACGTCTTGTTCGTCGGCGACGTCGGACGCACCGACTTCTATCCCGACCGCAAACGCGAGGTCGCAGGCCTGCTCTATGATTCCCTGCGCAAGATCTGCGACCTGGGCGATCAGGCCATCATTTATCCGGCCCACGGCGCCGGTTCTGTTTGCGGGTCGGGCATGGCCGACCGCGAGTTCTCAAGCGTGGGCCACGAGCGGCACAACAATCCGCGGCTGCAGATCGAGGACCGCGAAGCCTTTATCGACTTCAAGGTGGGAGAGAACCATTATCAGCCTCCCTATTTCAGGTTGATGGAGCGGCTGAACCTGGAGGGCGGGAGTCCCGCTCCGCGGGTCATTGAGCCGAAACCGATGTCGCTACAGGAGCTAGGCGAATGCGGCGCGGACCACCTCGTCGATATCCGCGAGCCGCTCGCCTATGCGTCGGGCCATCTGCCCGGCAGTATCAATCTCCCGGTTGGGATGATCCCCGCCTTTGCGGGGTGGTTTATCGGCGAAGGGGAGAGTGTCGCCCTGATCGCCTCGTCGCAGGGCCAGCTGAATACTGCCATGGAACACCTGGTCCGCATTGCACTGGACAACGTTCTGGGTGGTTACGTAGGCGTGGTGCCCGCGGCGGCGGCGGGCAAGAAGATGCGATCGATTCCGATGGTGGATACCGAAACAGTCGAACGGCGGCTGACCGGCGAACACAACGAATGGACACTGCTCGATGTGCGTGATGCCGATGAACGGGCGGCAGCCGCGATCGACGGCTCGGAGCATATTTATGTCGGCGAACTGTCTAAGCGCTGGCAGGATCTGGACCCGGCCCGCAGCTACACCCTCATGTGCGCGAGCGGAATGCGGGCGACAGTGGCGGCAGGCTGGCTCGACGCCCACGGCTTTGACAATGTGGATGTGTACCTGGGTTCGATGGGCGCGTGGAAAGCAGCGCAGAATTGAATTGCTAAAACCTATCCCGATAGCCGACTGACCAATTGCGGAACGCGCTCCTCGCATCTGCGAAGGTAACGCCGCAAGGCGCGCATCCGTATGTCACGCGAGCATCGTAGACTCGCCCCGATCTCAGCGAGGCTTTCTACAGCGTCGAGCAATACGTCGGGTTCATGGATCTGGACCCGGTGCAGCCGGTCACTGATCCGATCGATCAGGACCGTCAGACACCGGTATGTCGGCAAAGACGGTCAAGCAAGCTGCGACGAAAACGTCCTGCTCGATATGGTGGTTTCTCTCGATGATGCGGAAAATCACGTGAAAGACACGCATGAAGCTGTCGCCTGGATGATATGCGCCTTGCGTTCGACCAGATTGGATGATGCAACTCGCTCGCGCGGAAGTAGAACTGCACCATGAGCAGTAGCATCTGGACATGATCTTCCGTTGCTGGCCCGTACGGTTGCTGTCAGGTCAGCAAAGGATCTTAAGAAACCCGTCCCGAAAGGTTGCCCCACCTGCCCCGCAATGCCCCCTCCGCTTCGCCGACATATCGGCGCGTCAAGGGTAAAGCCCTCCGATCGCGGCAATACTGAATCTGGTAATTGCACATGCCGCCATGTTCGAAAGCCGCCGTGGCTCCGGCGAGATAGAAGGTCCACATGCGATAGAAGCGCGCATCGAACATCGCCTCGATCCGTTCGCGGTTGGCTTCGCAATTGGCATACCATGCGCGCAGCGTTCTGGCGTAATGCAGCCGCAGCATCTCGACGTCGCTGGCAATGAGGCGATATTTCTCGCTCGCCGCGACGGTTTCCGAAAGCGCCGGGATGTAGCCGCCTGGAAAGATGTATTTGCGCGTGAAAGCGTCGGTTGTGCCCGGTGTGCCGATCCGACCAATCGTGTGGAGCAGCATCACCCCGTCATCCGTCAGCATATTGGCGCAGCAGCGGAAGAACGTTGCGAATTGCGGGCGTCCGACGTGCTCGAACATGCCGACCGAGACGATCCGATCGAAACGCTGGCCGCGCAACGAGAACCAAAGTTCTCGCCATCCATGCGCAGGAGTCCATCGCAGCCATAATCGAAAGCGGCGACGAGGAAGCACAGCGAATGAAACTGGCGGAACTCTCAGATCTCTTTGGAAAGTTCAACCGCTAGAGACGATGCCTTGCCCTCCTGAAGGCTGTTTCGAGAAAGACTTGAACGGCAGCGTTAGAAAGTCGGCTAACAGATGCCCTGCGCATTCTGCGTCATGATCGAAAATGCTTGGCGCGCTCCACCATATGATTCATCTGAGTCGCTGCGTGGATGGTCAACGGATGCTGCTTCGCGTCGGGCCGCGGCGTTATAAAGTCCGCCATTTCAGCGATAAGCTCGAGCTGCTCTTCGCTAGCCTTCGAGAGCAGACCAAGAACGATATTTTCCAAGGCAATCACGCGGATGCGCAGCTGGATGAGTTCCGCGTCCGACAGAGCGGGGATATCCCACTCGTCGCAAGTTGCTGCTAACGCTTCCTGGGGACCACAGGGCAGGGCCCCGCCCTCCGCTTCCCACCGCGACACCGCGATGTCTTTCTTGTCGTGTGCCATGTTCTCAAACTCCAGACCTACTTTACCATGCCGCGAGCGGCGAATTCCAAACGGCGACGAACATCGCCATCGCTCACCTATCGCGACGAAGATGGAGGCTTTCTAGTTCCTCGCGAAGGGCAAGAAGCCCTTCCAGATCGTCAGCCTCCGGTTTGCCTACGGCAGGCTTTTCGTGGATCCACCTCCCACTCACTACTGAATCGAGAAGCAGGGCAGCGAGATCGGCATGGCAGCAGCGGAAGCAGTCCGTCGATAGCGTCCGCGCTTTCACTTGCGCTTCGCCGCTATAGGGCAAATCGATAAGCCAACCGGGTCTTGCGGCCGTCCACTTGAGACCTTGCTCGGCCTCGAGCATGCGCTCCATGGCCCGCATGTGTTCGAGAATGTTTGCCAGAGCGGGGACAACTGTCAGCCGGAACCATGACGGCACTCCGGCTTGCTGGTCCACGAATGCGGCGGATATCACTGCGATCCGGTCGATGCCGACGCGGCCCATCGCTTCGACAATGCGGCGCGTACCCTCGGTGTAGAGCGGTGGTGGGTCGATCGCGGTCGATGGCGTGAACGAAACGCCAAGGGTGGAAATAACCGCATCGCAACCACGAATGGCATCAGCAAGGTCGTCCTCGAGAACGTCGCATTGGATATAGTCGACACCTTCGATCCGTTTCGCCGGGTCCGGTAAATGATGCTCGAGACCGCGCACGTGGTGGCCGCGCTGCATCGCCTGTTCGAGGAGCAGCGTGCCGGTCTTTCCACCGGCGCCGAAGACGGCATGGGTCAGATTATCGGTCAAAAAGAAACCTTCGCAATTGCAAATGATGCGGATGAATATGAAGCCCCGCGCATGGGGTTGGTCATGCGCGGGGCTCCAAGACGGCTCCAGTGAGCCTGCGACCCGCAGGGCTCTCTTGGGGGAGCTGGAACCGCCTATCCACTGTAGCTTCGAAACCCGCGCCGGGCTTGCCTCCGGAAACAATCCAGGCACCTCACGCGGGTTCTTCTGCTACTGGTCGCAGATAGAATATCCGCGATACCCCAGTTCGTCTCCGGCCCCGGGCGGGACCACGATCAATTCCTGCGCTTGCAAGCCCGCATTGCCTTCATCGTCCAACAGACGCGTGGTGACGAGCAGATCGCCGCTGGTATAGCGATCCGTACCGGCAGCGCTGACCGGGATCAGTTTGCCGTTCAGCTTGATGAAGCCCTGGCTTCCCGGTTCGTAGACGAAGGTGGGGTAGCCAACCTCGGTCAAGCGGAAGACACAACGACCTTCCTTCCCGCCGATTGCCGAAACATCGGCGTCGCTCATCGTCTCGGGCTTTACGAGCGCCGTCGATATGTTCTGCAGCGCGCTGGAAGCCGGCTCGATTGGCGACGCTTTGGCCGGCGGATCAAGCTGCGCTTCGCGATCATTGCCGATGGCGGTGTTCTGGTTGCACCCAGCCAGCGCGACAGCCAGCCCTGTGGTGAGGATAAAGGTCGTCTTCATTGCGCAGCTCTTTCTTCGGGTGTCTCGGCAAGGGTTGGGTCAGGTTGCGGAGTTGCGGGAACCGGAGCTTCGATATCTTCGGGGAGCCTCTCAGTGGTCCGCACGCCATTTTCCTCGATATCCTCGATGAGGTATTTCATCTGCGCGATCTCGCGGCGCTGGGCGAGGATGATATCGTGCGCGAGCTTGCGCACGCGCGGATCGCGGATATGCGCCCGTTCGCTGGTCATGATGGCGATCGAGTGGTGAGGGATCATCGCCGCCATATATTCCTCGTCGTCGATCGTGGTCTGGCTGCGCACGAGCCACAATGCCAGGGCGAAGACCACTGCTGCGACGCCGAGAATGATGAAGTTCTTGGTTCTGTCTTTATACATGCCCCACATGAAGAGCAGCATGACGACCATCATCATCGCGCCCATCACGAACATCATCCAGAAGCGCGTTTCGCTCCAGAAGAAGTGATCGGCATCGTAGGTGTTGGCATACATGAGGACAAACATGACAACGGTCGATGTCGAGACCATCGCCATGAAGCGCCAGTAATTGCCACCGCCTCCCTCGCTATGATCGTGTTGCGTGCCTTTCGCCATATCAGTTCTCCTGTTTGCTCATGGTCTGGTAGACATATTGGGCGGTGCAGCTGATCATCAGGAACCCGGTCAGTGCGGCTATTCCGGAAATAGCGCGCATGTGACCGGCGGGCAGAATATCGCCCAGTCCGACAGTCGATATCGTAATCAGCGCGAAGTAATAATAGTCCATCCAGCTATCGATGACGTCCTGCTCCAGCGCTCCAAGTCCCCAAACACTGGCGAGATACATACCGCCTGCAAAGATACCGGCGATGACGAGATGGCTGGCAAGAACCAGGGACGAGCCGGCAAGGACCCGAAGATGCCTTGGCTCCTTCCCGGGCGGGGAAAGGGCCTTGGCGCCGCGCAGCATCCACATATGAAAATAGAGCGAGACCGCAAATAGGACGAAGCCGAGGAGCAGAGCCGCGATCATAAAGTGATCCAGCCCAGCGCCTTTGCTCCCATCCAGAGGCCCATACCGATCATGAACAGGTTCTCGGTCAGCGACACGAACCCCAGCGGCACGTTGGAACTGCCGCCCACGCAGGCGCATTTGAGCTCACGCTTCTGGATGTAGACCGCGTAGAACACGCTGACGGCACCAATCGTGCCTATGAACAGTGAGACCGGTACCGAGATGATCGGCAGCGCATGCGCGGTCATCAGGATACCAGCCAGCGCCTCGCCGAAGGGATAGACGAAACCGTAGCGCACCCAGCGCTGCGCCAGCAGATCGTAATTGAGGAACATGGTCGAGAAGCTGCGGACGTCCTGCAGCTTCTGCACCGCGAGCAAGCACATTGACAGACTGACAAACCATTCGGCAGCTTGCACGGTGAGCAGCTCGCCAAGCGCGTACCAGCTGATGGCGAGGCCAAGCAGCGCCGCGATCGCGAAGATGGCGATGACGGGTTGATAGCTGATCGTGTCGTCGCCGGTCTGCGTTCTCTTCTTGCCGAAATGGGCGCGGACATCGTCGTATCCGCCGATCCGCTTGCCATCGATAAAGGTCTGCGGTGTCGTCTCGACGCCATGCTCTTGCTTGAACGCGTCGGTTTCTTCGCGCGAGGAGAGGTGATTGTCCTCGACCGCAAAACCCTGCCGTTCGAGCAGGTCGACCGTTTTCAGGCCGTATGGACAGATGTGCTTGTCCATCACCATCCGGTATACTTTTGCCTGCTTCATTGTTTTTCTGCCTCGTTTTGATGGTCTTGGCTGCTTCCATTGACGCCGGCGTCCGCATGCGCGTTCCCATCCTCCGCACGTCTCCGGCGCAGGAACAGGGCTTCGAGACCAAATACCGCAGCTATGAGGACCGCCCCGATCACCACGATGGCGGGGTCGGAATCGAGCTTCACCCCCGCAAAGGCGACAAGAATTACGCCGTCGGCAGCGATTGCCGCAAGCAGGACCGAACCCTTGGCCCCGATCTCCTTGCGCAGATGGCGGTACACGCCCCAATGGACCAGCATGTCCATGACGAGATAGAAGAACGCCCCGAGCGAAGCGATCCGCGACAGGTCGAACAGCACCGCGAGCGTGCCCGCGATCACCACCGTATAGACCAGCAAGTGACCGCGGATCGGACCCTTCATGCCGAAGTGACTGTGCGGGATCATCTTCATCTCGGTCAGCATGGTGAGCATCCGCGAGACTGCAAATACGCTGGCGATCACGCCCGAAGTGGTCGCCGCAATCGCAATGACGATGGTAAACCAGAACCCGAGCTCTCCAAGCGCCGGCCGGGCGGCGGCAGCGAGCGAATAATCGCGCGCCTCGACGATCTGGCCGATCGTCAGACTGGACCCGACCGCGAACGCGACGAGCAGGTAGGTGACGACGCAGATCGCGATCGAGATCATGATCGTGCGGCCTACATTGCGATGCGGATCGACGATCTCTCCGCCGCTATTGGTGATCGTGGTAAAGCCCTTGAACGCCAGGATCGAGAACGCGACCGACGCCAGGAACGCGCCGCCGCTCGTCATAGACGCAGGCTCGGCAAACGCGCCGGAGAAAAATCCGCTCGCGGCGATTGCGGCCACGGCGAACAGAGCGATCCCGCCGATCTTGATCGCCGACATGACAAGCGAGAAGCCGCTCACCGATCGATTGCCCGCCTTGTTCACGATATAGGCGAATACGATCAACCCAAGAGCCAGGGCTGACAGCAGGAGACTGTTCTCCTCAAGCCCGAACGGTCGCAGGGCGTAGGTAGCAAAGGTTCGCGCAACGAGGCTTTCGTTGATAACCATCGAAAGCGCCATGAGCAGCGAAGCCGAGGCCGCAACGACGCCAGGACCATAGGCTTTCTGCAGTATCATCGCGATGCCGCCCGACGACGGCCAGGCATTGGACATCTTGATGTAGCTATAGGCGGCCAGTGATGTGACGAGCGCACCCAGAACGAACGATAGCGGGAACAGCGGGCCGGCAAGTTCCGCGATCTGACCGGTGAGAGCGAAGATCCCAGCGCCGATCATCACGCCGGTACCCATAGCCACACCCCCGGCGAGACTTATTGTCCCCTCACCAGCGGCGTCGGGCGCGCTTTCCATCGCGGCATGTGTGCCATGCTTCGTCGCAGTCATAAGGCTCGAACTCCCCCGTCCGGAATGCCGGGAGCGCGTCGATCACGACAGGTCTTGTGGAGTGTGAGGTGCAACGTCATCCGCGCTTTTCTCGACCGAACACGGCGTAAAGCGGCACCACGACGACGGCAATATACCAGCCATAAAGGAAGCTGCCGAGGGCTCCGGCAAGGAAGCCGCGCCAGGTCAGCCATTCGAAGCCGGGCAAAAGAGGCGCCCAAGCTTCGTGCATGTGAAACCGCTCAGGGAAAAGGAGGCCGAAACCCACACAAAGCAGATAGCTGAGAAGCAGAAAACTGCTGAGCGTCCAGCCCCATCGCAAGATGTCCGGGCGGATCGATCGATCGGTCATATCGGCTTTCCTTTCAATCGGATCGTTTTCACTCCAGCCCGCTCCAGCGGGTCATGGATAGCTTGCAAATACGCGCTCGCCCGCAGGGCCGAAGGCAATGACCTGGTAGGGCTGCACCCTCCCGCCAACTTCCATGCCGGGGGAGCCCAGGGGCATTCCCGCAACGGCGAGGCCAGTCACGCCGTCGGGTCGTTCTTCGAGAAGGCGCGCGATCTCGCGTGCAGGAACATGTCCCTCAATCACATAGCCATCGACTTCCATCGTATGGCAGGAAATCAAGTCGTCAGGCACGCCTGCATCAGCCTTAACCTCGGCCATGGGACGGTCTTCGCGAACCGTGACCTCGTGATCCAGACCGGTGCGAACATGCTTCGCCCATTCCCCGCAGCATCCGCATTGCGGATCGCGGAACATTACATAGGGGCTTGCCTGTGCGGCGCTCGTGCAGGCTGCAAGGAGGATCACGCCGAAAGTAGCGAGTGCCGCGCGCGCGCGGCGTATGCCCAAGCCAGTAACTATGAATTTCATGCTCAAATCTCCTACATTCCTTCCATGTCGTGATCGGACATGGTCTCCATGTTGTGCCCTGCATGCGGGTCGACCGGTTCCGGAACATCCGAGGTCGTTGGAGCGGGTGCCGGCGTCAAACCAGTTGTCGGCGTGCGCGGTGGTGGCGCTTCGGCCGGACCAGCCGGCTTGCGCTCGGTCGCGGGTACGCTGGCGACGGGCGCGGTTTCTACGCCGGTCTCGGTCGAATTTACGGAAGCGGCCTCAACTGGCGACGGCGCGCTCGCCGGTGCTGTCTCGATGGCAGCCGTATTTCCGTCATCCGCCATAGGCTCGGGTTGTTGATCGCACGCCGCCAAGCCCGCCAGCGCGGTCCCGAGGAAAAGCGTTCCAATCATCTTCTTCGTCTTGAAATGCTGCATCATGTTTATCCTTCAGATCCAGGAGAGGCCAAGGTGATCGGGGCCGTGCGCAAGTTCTCCGCCGAGAAAACCCTGAAGCAGAATGAGCGCGGCCATCGCGAAAAGTCCGGTGCGCAGAAGGACTCTGTCTTTACGCGGCCTGTAAGCAAGGGCGGCAAGAGCGAGACCGAGCGCGGCGATCAGCATTCCGTTCCAGCGGTGGAGATGCATGACCGTATCGCCGCCAAACCAGAGGCCGGTATGAATCCAGCCGAACAGGGCTGCGACGACGGCACCGCCCGCACCGCCATAGATCAGCACGCGGACAGCGGGTTCGGCTGCAGCGCCTCTCCCGGCCATGACGAACAATTCGGCCAAGGCTGCCAGCAGGAACAGTGCAATCGGGAAATGGATCGTCGCGGGATGCAGCTTCTTGAGGACAGTGACAAAGTCACCCTCACTGACGCTCTCGTGTCCGCCGGATGCGTCATCATGGCCGTCGGAGCCGTGGCCGGCTTCGGCAGACTGACCCGAGGCGCTTTGCATCCCGCTCATGCCAGTCGCTTCCTGACTTGGCTCGGAAGAGGCGGCAGCGTTCGTAGCGGGATCATGCGCTTCGTCGCCGTGCGCATAAACAGGACCGAGCGGCAGGATCACCGCGCAAACAAGTATCAAAAAATGGACTGCTTTCATGGTGGCGCGTGCCCTTTCACCGCAGATTAACGAGAGCTATGCTGCCTGTTACGCATCCCGAGCCGCCTCCCCTCATTAAATATCTTTGCGGGGAGCGGACGCGCCGCGCGTATGGGAAGAACGAACAGCAGTTGAAGGATCGACCCGCACCGATGGAACAGGACCTGGACCCTATTCTGAGCGCTCTTGCCCACGATGTTGCGCCCGGCGTGCTCGGCGGCTTCATGGAAGGCGTCTGGGAACGTGTCGGCGATATGAGTGCGCGGCGGGACGGGGCCATGCGCAGCATGCTGTTTGCCGGCCTGTTCGCAGTTGGACTCGGCGCGGGTGCCCTCACGGTTCAGGCTCCTGTCTATGCTCAGGAACCCGCCTACCCGCTATTTAGCGACGCCCGCCTTTCTCCCGCCGCGCTGCTACACGTCGATTGATGAAAAGTCCCAAACTGTATATCGCGCTTGCCGTCCTACTCGCTGCTCTTGCGGGATTTCTGGGCGCGGTCGCAGCAGAGCGATGGTTCGCGCCAACCCAGCCGGGCAGTCTCCACGAATTCGTTCACGAACAGCTCGACCTCACCGCCCAACAGGAAGATCGGCTCGACCGTCTCGAGGAGCGCTACGCAATCGAGAACGCCCAGCGCGAACTGGCGGTTCGGCGTGCTAACGCCAATCTGGCCGCCGCGATGGACAAGGAGCATGAATACGGCCCCGAGGTCAGTCTAGCCATCGACGAGGTCCACCAGAGCATGGGCGAATTGCAGAAGGCGACGGTCCGGCATGTTTTCGCGATGCGCCGCATTCTCGACCAAGAGCAGCAACGCGAATTCGATCAGCAGGTTGCCCGGTCACTGACCGGTTCGCCTTCGGAATGATCGCGGAGTGCAGGGGCAGCCGGATAGTCAGGAGCAGGCGCTTGTTGCAAAAGTTGCCGCCGGTGACCGCCGCGCATTCACGGAACTTGTAGAACCGCTCATACCCCGCCTGCTTGCAACCTCATTGCGAATGGTTGGCTCACATGATGAAGCCGAAGACGTTGTGCAGAATGCCCTTGCTTCGGCGTGGATCGCCCGCAAGCGCCTCGATCCGGCGCGGCCCGTTCTCCCGTTCCTCACGACGATCACACTCAACAAATGCCGCGACAAACTCCGCAGGCGGAAGGCAGCGCAGTTCCTGGGGTTCGGAAAGGCTTCCATGCCGGAACTTGCCTCCGATCCTGCGCCCTCGCCGGAATCCGAGACAGTCGATCGGCAGCTTCTGCAAAAGACCCATGCCGAAATTCAACGGCTTCCCGTGCGGCTGCGCGAGGCGCTGATTCTCGTTGCCATCGATGGGCGAAGCCAGAACGAGGTTGCCGATATAATGGGTGTTTCGGAGAAGGCGGTGGAATCGCTGGTCTACCGTGCCCGAAAGGCTCTGAAGGAAAAAATTTCGCGCGCGTGAGGGGAAGCGCCTCCAGCCGCGTAGGATAGGGCAAACCTCCTTCGAACAGGACTTTCTCATGCAAGCAATCAATCGACGCAAATTCCTGGGCTCGAGTATCGTCGCCGGCGGCCTGTTTGGTGCCACCGCCGCGATGCCCGCCTGGGCGCGCGGCGGCAACATGAATGGCGCGACGATCCGCCAGGGTTTCGATGAAGTATCCGGCCGCAATATCGATCTAACCATCGCGCGCGGCCCGCGAATTGTTCAGGGCCGTAGCGGTATGGGAGTGGCGGTGAACGGTAGCGTTCCCGGTCCGCTGGTGCGGCTGAAAGAAGGCGATCCTGTCAATCTCAATGTGACAAATGCGCTGGACGAAGACAGTTCGATCCACTGGCACGGACTGCTTGTGCCGTTTCAGTTCGATGGCGTGCCCGGTGTGAGCTTTCCCGGTATCGGGCCGCGGCAGACATTCACCTACGAAATGCCCGCCATACGGCAGGCTGGCACCTATTGGTGGCATAGCCATTCCGGCCTGCAGGAACAGGCCGGGCATTACGGGCCCATCATCGTCGATCCTACCGGACCCGATCCGGTGCAGGCCGACTACGATTACGTGATGCTGCTCAGCGAATTTACGCCGATGCATCCCCACACAATCATGTCGAAGCTGAAGAAGGGCGAGGGGTACTTCAATTACCAGCAACGCACGTTGACCGATGATTATCCGCTGACCGGAGAAGAGCGCCGGATGTGGGCAGAAATGCGCATGATGCCGACAGATATCCTCGACGTCACGGGCTCGACCTACACTTACCTCGCCAATGGACACGGTCCCGAAGAAGGGCTGGAATATCTGTTTTCGCGCGGCAAGCGGGTCCGCATCCGGGTGATCAATGGCAGCGCCATGTCCTTTTACAACGTCCGTATTCCCGGGCTGAAATTCTGGGTCGTAGCGGCCGACGGTCTCAACGTGAGGCCGGTCGAGGTCGAAGAGTTCCAGATCGGCACCGCCGAGACCTACGATATAGTCGTCGAACCGACCGGCGAAGCGCATACCATCGTCGCGGAAAGCATGGATCGCTCGGGCATGGCGGTCGCCACGCTTGCCAGCCGCCCCGGTGCCCGCGCGCCTGTCCCCGCGCTGCGCGATCCGCCGCTCCTGACGATGGCCGATATGGGCATGGCGGGTATGGGTGGCATGGCTGGAATGGAAGGTGACATGTCAGGCATGGATCATAGCGCGATGGGACATGGAACCTCGCCGCCGGACGGTATGGACATGAGCGACAGCGGCGACGGGTCAAGCGAGGGAGCGATGGCCGGAATGGCTGGAATGTCGATGGGCGGCATGGACATGCGCGACACGTCCAGGCTGCCACCCGATGTGAAGGTCAGTCCAGGCATAGACATGGTTGCCATGAACCCGCAGGACCGGATGGGCGATCCTGGTATCGGCCTCGACAAGGTTCCGCATAAGGTGCTGAACTACAAGGATCTGGTCGCGCTCGAACCGAATGACGATCTGCGCACGCCGTCGCGCCAGATGGAAATTCATCTCACCGGGAACATGGAACGCTACATGTGGTCGTTCGACGGCGAGAAGTTCTCGGCCGTCAGCGACGAGCCGATCCGCTTTGCCTATAACGAACGGGTTCGGGTCAAGCTGGTCAACAACACCATGATGGCGCACCCGATCCACCTTCACGGTCATTTCTTCGAGCTCGTCAACGGCGCACCTGCCGATCGCCAACCACAAAAGCACACGGTGGTCGTGCAGCCCGGCGGCTTCGCCCAGTTCGATCTCACCGCCGACGAGCCAGGAGACTGGGCGTTTCACTGCCATCTTCTCTATCACATGCATGCCGGCATGTTCCAGATCGTAACGGTCGCGCAGGAAGCAGGGCAACCAGACGTACAGCGCGTGGGAGAGAGCGGATGAAGTATATGATCGCGCTCATGCTCGCCGGAACGGCAACGCCCGCCTTCGCGCAAGACCATGGCCATAACCATTCCATGCCGATGCAGCCTGCCGACCCGCAGGACGCAGAGGAGGCCGCCGAAGAGGAAAGCAGCGGAGAGGATGCTTCGCCGCCATCCTCCGCAATGCCCATGGACCATTCGCAAATGGACCATGGTGCAATGGATCACCAATCCATGCAGCCGCAAGGTGAAGGTAGCCCCGAGATGCCGCAACCCATGGGCCAGTCACCTGTAGACCACTCACAGATGGATCATTCGCAAATGGGCCATGGGTCGATGGATCAGTCCGGAGTGGTCGACGACCAAGCGGGCGGAGAAATGGACCATTCCGCCATGGGTCATGAGGCGATGGCGATGGACATTCCCTCGGGTCCGCCGCCCGCTTCCGCGGGTTCGGGCCCTGCACGCGCCGCAGATGCCATATGGGGTGTTGAGGCAATGCGCGAGAGCCGTGAGCAGTTGCGCGATGAACAGGGCGGCCAGACATATTTCTGGTTCCAGGGTGACCGCGTCGAATACCGCGCGCGCGAAGGATCCGACGGCTATCTGTTCGACCTTCAGGGGTATTACGGTGGCGATCTCGACAAATTCTGGTTCAAATCGGAAGGTGAAGGCAGTTTCGGCGAGAAGATCGAAAGCGCCGAAGTCCAGGCGCTCTACAGTCGCGCTATCGCGCCGTTTTTCGATTTCCAGGCCGGTATCCGGCAGGATTTCGCGCCATTGGACCGCACCTATGCGGTGGTCGGCATCCAGGGCCTCGCACCCTATCTGTTCGAGGTGGATGCCGCCGCATTCCTGTCCGACAAAGGCGACCTGACGGCGCGCATTGAGGCCGAGCTCGACCAGCGAATTACCCAGCGCCTGGTCCTTCAACCCCGTGTGGAAGCGTCCTTTTCGGCGCAGGACGTGCCTGAACTGGGCATCGGTGCGGGCTTGGATACAGTCGAAGCCGGCCTTCGCCTGCGTTATCATTTCGCGCGTGAGTTCGCGCCCTATATCGGGATCGATCAGGAATGGAGGATCGGTCAGAGCGCCGACTACGCACGCGCCGAAGGAGAAGATCCCAGCGTGACGAATTATGTCGTCGGCATACGGTTCTGGTTCTGAGTAACAAGGAAAGTTCGATGCACACTACAATCATTCGGGGCGTGGCCGCTGCGGCGCTTGCTTTATCCGCGGCACCGGCGTTGGCCCAGGACATGGACCATTCCGCGCATGGGGAGCATTCGCAATCGAAGCAGATGGACCATTCGGCGCAGGGCATGAACCAGGCGGATCATATGGCGGCCATGAACGACGACGTCGCGGGGGCGGAGGCTGCTCTCACAGCGTATCGTAACGCGCTGACGGCGCGCGATGCTGAGGCCATGACAGCCTTGTTTGCGGAAGAATCCTTCGTTTACGAGAACGGAAAGGATGAAGGCAGCTTCACGAACTACATGGCGCATCACCTGGGGCCTGAACTGGACGCGATCACCAGTTTCACCTTCGGTGAGCCGACCGTTGCAGTCACCCGGATGGGACACATGGCTTACGGCCGGGAAACCTATACCTACCGGATTGAACTGGCGGATGGACGCGTGATCGATCGCGAAGGCGTGGCAACGTCGGTACTCACGCACGACGCCAATGGCTGGAAGATCGTGCAATACCATTCATCGTCGCGTCCTCCTCGCAACCAATAAGACCTCATGGCGTCGGTTCCAGCTCTACGAAAGCCGTCACGCAAGCTGCGGCTGCACATATTCGGCAGCAAGCTGCATAAGTGGCTCGCGCTTGTTGTCGGCGTGCAGGTGCTGTTGTGGATGGGAACCGGCGCTATCATGTCCTTTCTCAAGATCGAGCAGGTACGGTCCGAGCACGTCATATCGCGCGAGGCCGAAACACTCGATCCTGAGTTTCCGGCGCCGCAATGGTTGGTGGATCGACAGGGCATCGTTGCCGTGACGACCAAGTCCGTAGCTGGCCGTCCCCTCGTTCAAGTCGAGCGTAGCGATGGCTCGATGACGCTTCATGAGACCGAGACCGGAACGAGGGTATCTCCCCTCCCACTCGCCGATGCCCAGGCCATCGCTTCGCGGGCCTGGACCGGTCCCGAGACCTCGATCACCGGTGCTAAGCTGATCGAGCGCCCGATAGGAACAGAGTTCCGAGGTCCGTTTCCGGCGTGGCAAATCACCTTCTCCGATCCAGACGCGACGAGGCTCTACATCGATGCGTCGAGCGGCGCGATTCTCGCCGCTCGAAGCGATACCTGGCGCTTCTTCGACTTCGTCTGGGGCTTGCACATCATGGACTGGACCCAGCGCGACCGGATCAACAGCTGGTGGCTGCTGCTTTTCGGAATCGGTGGAACGGTCATCGCGTTGTCGGGCTTTGTACTGCTGGCGAACCGGTTCCCGAAACTGCGCCGCAGAAAGGTCCGGTGATCTATCCAAGGTATCCAATAATCGCGCTAATGATAGAAAGGCGCAATGTCATCCCTGCCCAGAAGTATCGGGAAAGTTTGCCAAGATCAAAACAGCGAGGCCCGTCATGAACAGTTCCGAACAAACCGCACCTCATCGAAAGGTTTCGATTCTACCGCGGATAGTCGCGATTCTGATCGGACTCATCGGTGCAACACTGTTTGCCGGTGGCATCTGGCTCGCAATCCTTGGCGGCTCGCTTTACTATGGGCTGACCGGCGCGGCGCTGCTTGCTTCCGCCTATTTCATCTTTCGCGGGAAAGCCTTGGGCGCGTGGATTTACGTCGGCATCTATATGGTGACCGTGCCCTGGGCATTATGGGAGAGCGGCAATGATCCGTGGGCGCTCGTGCCGCGGCTTGTTGGTCCGACCGTTCTCCTCGCTCTGGTCGCTTTGGTTTCACCCCGCCTTTATCGGCCGACAAGATGGCCAGTTGCACTTGCAGGGGCTGGGGGAGCGGTGGTGTTCCTTGCGGTTGCACTCTGGGTTGCATCGGCATCGGGCCCCGATCCGGTGAGGGGGGAACTCCCGATAGCCCAGGCCGGGATAGAGTTCGAGGATGTGGGCGTTGACTGGCCAGCCTGGGGAGGAACCCATTCAGGTCAGCGTTATTCGCAGTTGGATCAGATCACACCGGCCAATGTCGGCGGCCTGAAGCGCGCATGGATAGCACATACCGGCGATCTGCCCCTAGGTGCGGGTGAAGGCAAATACGCCCCAGAAACGACCCCGCTGAAGATCGGCGACCGTTTGTATCTGTGCTCGGCGATGAATATTCTCATCGCGCTCGACGCGCAAACCGGCGCGGAAATCTGGCGCCACGATCCACAAGTCTCCACCGCCGCCATTCCCTATTCGGCCTCCTGCCGCGGCGTGACCGCCTACACCCGCCCACGGGACAGCGGCACACAGCTTTCCGGAGGCGCCCAAGGCTCTCCTTCCCAGAATGGAGGCGCGCCGCTCGTACCTTCGAGAGCTGCAGCGAATTGCGCGATGCGCATTATTGAAGGGACGCTCGATGGCCGTCTCATCGCCGTCGATGCCGAAACCGGCCGCCCCTGCGCCGACTTTGGCGTCAACGGCGAGGTCGATATCAAAGAGGGCATGGGCCAGACATATCCAGGCATGGTGGCGATCACGGCTCCTCCGGTGATCGTGCGCGGCAACATCGTGACGGGCCATCAGGTTCTCGACGGGCAGCGCAACAGCGCACCGTCGGGCGTAATCCAGGCGTTTGACGCCGTTACCGGGGAGCGCGCCTGGGCATGGGATATGGGGCGTCCGGGAGAATTTGGCGAACCTGCTCCAGGCGAGCAATTCACGCGCGGGACGCCCAATATGTGGACGACGGCTTCGGCGGACGAGGAATTCGGTCTCGTCTACCTTCCCATGGGCAACAGCGCGGTCGATTACTGGAGTTCGGATCGCAGTCCACAGGAAAACGAATTCTCGACGGCGCTCGTGGCATTGGACGGCGAGACGGGCGAGCCACGCTGGCGTTTCCAGACCGTATACAAGGACGTCTGGGACTACGACCTCGGGAGCCAGGCAACGCTTGTCGATCTGCCGGGCGGAACGCCGGCGATTATTCTCCCGTCGAAGCAGGGCGAGATCTACATTCTCGACCGACGTACCGGTCGACCGCTGCACACCGTGATCGAGCGCGCCGTGCCGCAAGGTGGTGTGGAGCCCGCCGAGCGCACCGCCACGCAGCCCTATTCGGGCTTTGCGACGCTGCGCAGACCCTCTCTCGAAGAACGCGACATGTGGGGCATGACGCCAATCGACCAGATGATCTGCCGCATCCAGTATCGGCAGTCGGCCTATGATGGCTACTATACGCCTCCCACGTCAGATCGCCGGTGGATCCAGTATCCCGGTTACAATGGTGGATCCGACTGGGGATCGGTGGCGATCGATCCGCGCCGCGGAGTGATCTACGCCAACTATAACGACATGCCCAACCACAACCGCCTCGTCCCTCGCGCAGTGGCGGACGAAAAGGGATGGGAGCCGCGCGGCCCGCAGGGCAATCAAGGTGGCGGTGGTTCTGAAGGTGAAGGCTCGCCCCAGACCGGTACGCCGTTCGCCATCGACGTCAACGCGGGCTGGCGGCTCGGGCTGACCGGCCTTCTGTGTAAAGAGCCGCCTTATGGCGGCATTCGTGCGATCGACATGAGTAGCGGCGAGACGCTATGGGACCGGCCCTTCGGTTCGGCACGCGCAAACGGTCCCTGGGGTCTTGCTCTTGGCATTCCGTTCACGATCGGTACGCCCAACAATGGCGGCGGTGTCGTGACGGCAGGAGGACTGCTGTTCATTGCCGCGACGACCGACAATCTGATCCGCGCGATCGACGTAGAAACCGGTGAAACCGTCTGGACCGACGTCCTGCCGGGCGGCGGCCAAGCCAACGTGATGACCTACTCCCAGGACGGCCGCCAGTATGTCGTGGTTATGGCAGGCGGGCATCATTTCATGAAGACACCTGTCAGCGACGCAATAGTAGCCTACGCGCTGCCCTGGAACTAGCTAAGGAGAAATCACTGGGCAGAGGGATTGCCTGCCAGCGTTCCTAGGCAGAACCGGCATTGATCGCTTCAAGCTTCGTGTCCGTCATCACAAATAAGGCCATTTGCCGCTTCGTGACACCCCGGTTTTCTAGCGATTATTTCGATCCTGCACTTGCATTTCGAAAACCGGAAGCTTCACCCCCCGCAATCGCAAAGCATTGGCAATAACCGAAACCGATGACAGGCTCATCGCCGCTGCCGCAATCATCGGGTTGAGCAGCAGTCCAAACGCCGGGAACAGCACCCCTGCGGCAACCGGTATCCCGAGCGTGTTATAGGCAAAGGCGAAGAACAGGTTCTGGCGGATGTTGCGCATGGTCGCGCGCGACAGGATGATTGCCTGCACTACCCCGGTCAGATCACCACGCACCAATGTTACACCGGCGCTTTCGATCGCTACATCCGTGCCCGTTCCCATGGCAATGCCGACATCGGCGGCTGCCAGAGCCGGCGCATCGTTTATACCATCGCCCGCCATGGCGACGCGGCGTCCTTCACTCTTCAGCCTTTCAATCTCGCGGTGCTTGTCCTCGGGCGAGACATTGGCGTGCACCTCGTCGATGCCCATTTCCCGCGCGACCGCTTCAGCCGTTGCTCGGCTATCGCCGGTCAGCATGACCACGCGGATATCGCGAGCGTGCAAAGCGGCGATGGCTGCCGCGCTGGTCGGCTTGATCGGATCGGCCACCGCGATCATCCCCGCAGGGTGCCCATCGAATGCGACAAACATCACTGTTTGTCCTTGCGAGCGACCGCTTTCCGCAGAGCCCAGCCAGACATCGTCATCGATCCCCACCCGCCGCATCATCTTTTCATTGCCGATGGCGATGCGACGATTCTGTACATTCGCCTCGACGCCTTCCCCCGTGGTCGAAGCCAGGTCTGTGGCTTCGGCAGGCGAAACACCGCGGGCCCGCGCGCCTTCTACTATGGCGTGCGCGAGCGGGTGTTCGCTGCCCATCTCGACGCCCGCGACCGCGGCAAGGAATTCGGTTTCGTTGATACCCTCGACCGGGTCGACCGCAACCAGGTCAGGCTTACCCATCGTCAACGTGCCGGTCTTGTCGACCACCAACGTATCGATCTTCTCCAATGTCTCCAGTGCTTCGGCATTGCGGATCAGGATGCCATGCTGCGCGCCCTTGCCTGTGCCGGTCATCACCGACATCGGCGTGGCAAGCCCCAGCGCGCAGGGACAGGCGATAATCAGAACAGCAATCGCATTGACCAACGCATAGGCAAGCGCTGGCGCGGGACCCCAGATGGCCCACACCGCAAAGGTGACGATCGCAACAACCACGACCGCAGGAACGAACCAGCCCGCGACCTGGTCCGCGAGCCGCTGGATCGGCGCGCGGCTGCGCTGCGCCTCGGCAACCATCTGGACGATCTTGGACAGCATCGTGTCCTTGCCGACATTGGTGGCACGCATGATGAAGCCGCCGGTCTGGTTCACGGTCCCGCCGATAACCGTATCGCCCGCGCGCTTGGTCACGGGCAGAGGCTCGCCGCTGACCATGGATTCGTCGATCGCGCTTGAACCCTCCTCGATTTCGCCATCGACCGGCACTTTATCGCCGGGCCGCACTCGCAAGCGGTTGCCGGTCGCCAATTCGTCAAGCGGCACTTCGCGTTCGTCGCCATTGCCGAATATCTTCACCGCCGAGGGAGGTGCGAGTTCGAGCAGCGCCCTCAGGGCGCTGGAAGTCGAACCGCGCGCCTTGAGTTCGAGTACCTGGCCCAGAAGCACGAGCGTGGTGATAACCGCCGCCGCCTCGTAATAAACGCCCACGCGCCCCGAGTGGTCGCGGAAGGCAGGCGGGAACAGATCCGGCAGCGCCGTTGCCACGAGGCTGAACACATAGGCAATGCCCACGCCGATCCCGATCAGCGTAAACATGTTGAGATTGCGGGTCTTGAGCGATTGCCAGGCCCGGACGAAGAAGGGCCAGCCGCCCCACAGGACCACCGGCGTGGCAAGGAGGAACTGCGCCCATTGCGCCCTGGCAGGCTCAATCAGGCGGTCGAAGCTGATCCCCGGGATCATGTCTCCCATTGCATAGACAAACAGCGGCAGCGTCAGGAGCGCGCTCCACCAGAACCGGCGGCGCATGTCGACCAGTTCCGGATCGGGCCCTTCATCCAGGCTGACAGTCTCGGGTTCGAGCGCCATTCCGCAGATCGGGCATGAGCCGGGACCGGGCTGGCGGATCTCCGGGTGCATCGGACAGGTGTAGATAGTGCCTTCCGGCACGTCCTCAACAGCATCGAGATGCGCGTTCGACAGATAGAGCTGGGGGTCCAGGAGGAATTTGTCGTGGCAGCGCGAAGAACAGAAATAGTGCTCCGCCCCCTCATGCTTGGCCTTGTGTTTCGCGCCGTCGATCTCGACGCTCATCCCGCAGACCGGATCGATCGCGGTTCCCTTGATCACGCTTTCATCCCTGCTCATGACCATTCCTTCCTAGCTGTTCACCACGACGAACTGCCCCATCATGCCCGCATCCTCGTGTTCGAGGATGTGGCAGTGATACATGTAGGGCGTGTCCGGGTCGCTATGTTCCTCGAAGCGCAGCAGCACGCGCACCTGCTCGCGCGGATTGACAATAACCGTGTCCTTGAAACCGGTTTCCAGTGGCGGGGGCGCGTGGCCATCGCGGTCGATCACACGAAACTGGACGTTATGAATATGAAAAGGGTGGGCCATCATCGAAGCGTTGGCGATTTCCCAGATTTCCCACTGGCCGACGGGCACCCGCTCGTTGATGACATTCATGTCCATGCTGGCACCATTGATAGACATCCCGCCGCCCATCATGCCCATATCGAGCACGAACCTCCGGGTTCGCACTGCAAGTGAAGGGTCGAGTGCTGGTAGCGCGGCAAGCTGCGGCGGCAGATTCCTTCTCGGCGAGGAGCCAGAGGGTCTGATATCGAGGATCCGGAACGGCTCGTCCGTCCGGGCATCGTCGCGGCGTCGGCCCATCATACCGCCGCCCATCATGCCGCCGCCGTTGCCCATCATGCCCATCGAATTGTCCGGACTGGTCGCCAGAAGGCTGAGTGGGCGCCCCTCGGAAAGATCGACGAGGATCTGCGCCCGCTCACCCGGTGCGAGCCTGAGCGAGCGGACTGCATGCGGGCGATCCAGCAAGCCGCCATCGCTCGCGATGAGCTCCATGGTCTGACCACCGGACAGCGAGAAATCGTAGAAGCGTGCGTTCGATCCATTGAGGATCCGCAAGCGTAACTGACCGGTCCGAGCGTCAAACACCGCGTTTTGCGTGCCATTGACGTAGATACGATCCCCGCGCACGCCCATCATTTGCGCGTGCATGTTCTGCGGATAGTGGATCCTGCCGGAACTATCGAGCAAGCGGTCCTGAACAATAAGCGGAATGTCATCGACGCCATATTCGCTCGGCAGATCCAGCGCCTCTTCTTCGTCATCACGGACATAGATCGGTGCGGCAAGACCAGCATAGACCTGCGGTCCTGTGCCGCGATGCAGGTGCGAATGATACCAGTAGAGCGAGGCGCGCTGGCGCACTTCGAAAGACGGGCTCCAGCGGGCGCCGGGGCGGATCAGCTGGTGCGGCCCGCCGTCCGCAGCGGCGGGAAGTTCGAACCCGTGCCAGTGGACGGTGGCTCCCTCGTCCAGACCGTTGTCGACATGCAACCGGACGCGCTCGCCGCGGCGCATCTCCAATGTCGGACCGAGATAAGGCGCGTTCACTCCGATCGTAGGCGAAGCGACTCCGGGAGCGAATTCCTTCTGCCCAGCGGATATTGACAGTCGAAAGACCCGCTCGCCTTGTTCGACAATTCCCTGATCGAGCTTCGGAATGGCGAGCGGATTCGCGCCGGCTCCATCGGCGCTAAACAGCGAATTTCGTGCTTCGCAAGCAGACAAGGGAAGAGCCACAAGGCCGGTCGCCGCTGCGCCGGCCCGTCGCAGTAATGCGCGTCGATTGAGACCCGATGCCTTCGCCCACTGGTCCATCTTACCTGCCCCGGAGATATTTGATCAGTGCAGCGATGCCCAACACCATGAGGATGGTCAGCAATAAGCAGAACAGGCCCATGATCCCCATCATGGCCGCTGGCATGTCACCGTTCATCATCGTACTTCTCCTATTGTGCCGACCCCGAAAATGATCCGGGGCCGGTTCACAATTACTTCTTGGTGATCGAAGTGATCGTGTTGCCGCCTTCGCCGGTTGTGAAGTCGAACGAGATCGTGTCGCCAACCGCCACGTCCTGACGCAGCTGTTCGTCGGCTTGGAACCCCATCGTCATGGCGGGCCATTCGATCGCGGGGACAGCGCCGTGATCGACTGTGATCGTTCCCGCATCGGCGTCGATGGCGGTGACGATCCCTTCGGCGCTGGCGGTCCGCATCGCGCCATCCGATCCCATCATCGGCATGTCGCTATCGTCCATCGGCATCTGAACGTCTGCCATGGCCGTGTCGTCCATCGCTTCGGTATCGTCGCCCGAGTCGCACGCGGCGAGAGCCAGCGGCGCTGCCAATAGGGTCACGAGGGTTGTAATACGCATTCTTCTTCTCCTTCGAGGGGTTTGGACCGTTTGGCCCTGGGCCGCCGCATCATCAGAAAGGCGGCGGGAAGTACGAACATTGAAAGCAGCGGGGCGGTGATCATCCCGCCGATCATCGGGGCCGCGATACGGCTCATCACCTCGGATCCGGCGCCAGTGCCGATCAGGATCGGAAAAAGTCCAGCGAGGATCACGGCGACGGTCATCGCCTTGGGCCGGACGCGGAGCAGCGCGCCTTCGCGGATGGCTGCCGATACCTCCTCGGCATCGAGATCGCCCTCCCGCCGTTCCAGCGCGGCCTTCAGGTAGATCAGCATGACCACGCCGAACTCCGCTGACACGCCTGCCAGCGCAATGAACCCGACGGCGGTGGCGACGGATTGGTTGTATCCCATCAGGTAAAGTAACCAGAACCCGCCGGTCAGCGCGAATGGCAGCGTGCCCATGATCAGCAGCGCCTCGTCGAAGCGGCGGAAGATCAGGTAAAGTAGCAGGAAAATGATCGCCAGCGTCGCCGGCACGACGATCTTCAGCCGTTCGTAGGCGCGGGTCAGATATTCGAACTGCCCGGCATAGGACAGACTAACGCCGGCGGGCAGATCGACCTCCGCCCCGATCGCTTCCTGCAACTCGCCCACCACCGAGGTGAGGTCGCGACCACGTACATCGACATAGACATAGCTGGTCGGTCGGCCCTGCTCGCTCTTGAGCATGGGCGGACCGCTGGTCACACGAACATCCGCCACCGTGCCAAGCGTGATCTGCTGTCCCGCAGGGGTCAGGACCAGAAGATTGCGCAGCTCATCGACGCTGTCGCGGATCTCGCGCGGATAGCGGACATTGACCGGATAGCGGGCCAGCCCCTCCACCGTGCGCGCGACATTCGCTCCGCCGATCGCGCCCGACACGATCTGCTGCACATCGGCAATGTTGAGCCCGTAACGGGCCGCTTCCAGACGATTGATATCAACATCGACATAGCGCCCGCCTGAAAGCCTTTCAGCGAGCGCCGAACTGACGCCTGACACTTGCTTGGCAATCTGTTCGACATGAAGCGCCACGCGTTCGATCTCGCCCAGATCCTCACCAGAGACCTTGACCCCGATCGGGCTTTTGATGCCTGTCGCGAGCATGTCGATGCGGTTGCGGATCGGGGGTACCCAGACATTGGCGAGGCCCGGGACACGGACCACCCGGTCGAGCTCCTCGACCAGCTTGTCAGGCGTCATCCCTTCGCGCCATTCCTCACGCGGCTTGAAGCTGATCGTCGTCTCGAACATCGTCAGCGGCGCGGGATCGGTGGCCGTATCAGCGCGGCCCGCCTTGCCGAAAACGGTGTCGACTTCTGGCACCGTCTTGATCAGGCGGTCGGTCCGCTGGAGCAGAACCGATGCCTCACCCGGCGAAAGTCCGGGAAGCGCGCTCGGCATATAGAGCAGGTCGCCTTCATCGAGAGGAGGCAGGAATTCGCCGCCCAGCCGCGTGAAGGGTACCAACGTCGTCGCAAAGATCAGTCCGGCAATGACCAGCGTCGCTTTCGGACGCCGCATTACCCAGTCGAGCCCCGGCCGATAGGCACGGGTCAGCGCCTTGTTGATCGGATTGCTGTCTTCCCGCGGTATCTTGCCCCGGATCAGCCATCCCATCAGCACTGGAACCAGCGTGACCGACAGGATCGCCGCCGCCGCCATCGCATAGGTCTTGGTGAAGGCCAGCGGAGCAAAGAGCCGCCCTTCCTGCGCCTGCAAAGTGAAGACCGGCAGGAAGGACAAGGTGATGATCAGAAGGCTGAAAAACAGCGCCGGACCCACTTCCTTCGATGCGTCTGCGACGATCCGCCAGCGCTCCTCACCCGACATGACCGTATCGGGATTGTCCTCGGTCCAGCGCTCGATGTGCTTGTGCGCGTTCTCGATCATCACCACCGCCGCATCGACCATCGCACCGATCGCGATGGCAATGCCACCAAGCGACATGATGTTGGCGTTCACGCCTTGGAAGCGCATCACCAGAAAGGCTGCCAGAACGCCCAAAGGCAAGGTAACCACGGCGACCAGCGCAGAGCGGGCGTGCCACAGGAACAACAGGCACACGAGCGCGACGACGATGAATTCCTCGATCAGCTTGGTGGTGAGGTTATCGACCGAGGCATCGATCAGTTGCGAACGGTCATAGGTGGTGACGATCTCGACCCCGTCGGGCAGGCTCGCCTTCAACTGTTCCAGCTTCACCTCCACCGCCTCGATCGCACCGCGCGCGTCGGCCCCTTGCCGCAGAATGACGATGCCGCCCGCGACTTCGCCCTGGCCGTTCAGTTCGGCGATACCGCGGCGCAGTTCGGGACCGATCTGGACATTGGCGACTTCGCCAAGCATGACCGGCACACCCCCCGCTTCAGCCCGCAGGGGGATCGCACGGAAGTCATCGAGGCTGCCCAGATAGCCTGACGAACGCACCATGAATTCCGCTTCGCCCATCTCGACGATGGATCCGCCCGCCTCCTGATTGCCGGCCTGGACCGCCTTGACCACTTCGGCGTGAGTCACGCCGAGCGAGGCCATGCGGTAAGGATCGAGGACGATCTGATACTGCTTGACCATGCCCCCCACGCTGGCGACCTCGGCGATGCCCGGAATGGTCTTCAGCTCGTAACGCAGGAACCAGTCCTGCAGGCTTCGCAGCCCTGCAAGGTCGTGACCCCCGTTGCGGTCAACCAGGGCATACTCGTAAATCCATCCCACACCGGTTGCGTCGGGGCCTAGCGTGCTTTCGACGCCGTCAGGCAAGCGGTTCTGGACCTGGTTGAGATATTCGAGCACGCGCGAGCGCGCCCAGTAGAGATCGGTCCCGTCCTCAAAGATCACGTAGACATAGCTATCGCCGAAAAACGAATAGCCGCGCACGGTCTTTGCTCCCGGCACCGAGAGCATGGTCGTCGCCAGTGGATAGGTAACCTGGTCCTCCACGATACGCGGGGCCTGCCCGGCATAGTTGGAGCGGATAACCACCTGCACGTCGGACAAATCGGGAAGCGCATCGACAGGGGTGGTCCGCACTGCCCAGAAGCCGGCGAGCGCCAGGCCGATCGCCGCCAGAACCACGAAAAGGCGGTTGGCGATCGAACTGTCAATGATCCGCGCGATCATTGGCCGGTCTTCCGGATCGAGACGATGCGCGGACCGGTGCTTGCCTGAACGAAGGTAAAGGTCACCCGGTCGCCGCGTTGGAAACCGCGAACCTGGGCCGGACCTTCAGTGGCAAAACCCATCGTCATGGCTGGCCATTCCAGAGCTTCGACCGGCCCGTGCCGCAAGGTAATGCTGCGGGAAGTGATGCGTTCGATCGTACCTGTGGCTCGATAGGTGCGCGGCTCGTCCGCATCCGCCTGCGCCTGTGCGCCTTCTTCACCGGCAGCCGTCGGTGCATCATCGATGGGACGTACATCGATACCCGCAAGGCTGGCTTCGGAATCGAGCAGGAACTGGCCGGAGGTAACCACCTCCTCGCCTGCCGCGAGGCCCGCGAGAACTTCGGTGCGGCCGCCTGCTTCTCGCCCGATCCGGACTTCGGCAGGTCGGTATCCTCCGCTTTCCTGAGTGATCATCACCAGCGTGCGTTCGCCGGTGCGGATCACGGCCTCCGACGGGATGAGCAATGCTTCACGCCGTTCAGGAGCGATCGTGACCTGCGCAAACATGCCCGGTTTCAGGCGAAGGCCGGGGTTGGGCATCGCCGCGCGCACGGTAATCGTCCGGCTTGCCTCCTGTGCACTCGGCAGGATGGCAATGATCCGCCCTGCAAATCGCTCGCCAGGAAAAGCGGTGAGCGTCACGCTTACCGGCTGTCCCACGCGGGCGCTTCCCGCAAGGGCCTCGGGCACAGCGGCCTCGAGCCAGATCGGACTGTAGCCGCTGATTTCGGCGAGGCTTTGGCCTGCCATGACGGTCATGCCCGGCCTTACACCGAGCGAGGTAATCGCGCCCGATTGCGGCGCGGTGACGGTGATCGTCGATTGGGGTCTCCCGCTTCGAGCCACCGAGGAGATCACGCCTTCCGGCATCCCGAGCAATCGAAGGCGCTGGCGGGCTGCACTGGTAAGCGCCGCGTCGCCAGTGGCCGCCACGGCAAGAAATTCCTGCTGGGCGCCGCCCCATTCGGGCACCAGCAAATCGACGACCGGCGCGCCTCTTGCGATCAGATCCTGCGGGGCGTGGCCGTATGTTCGCTGAACATAGCCGCCCGCGCGTGGCTGGACGATCGCTACCTCGCTGCCATTGTAGGCAAGCGTGCCGGTCACCGTCGTTTCCGGTTCCAGCACGCCGTATTCGGCCTCGGCAGTGCGGATCCCGAAGTTCTGGACCATTCCGGAATCGATGCTGACCCCTTCGCCAGCCTGCGCATCGCCGCCCGCGCATTTGGGAACCAGCTGCATGTCCATGAATGGCGACTTGCCCGGCTCGTCGAAGCGCTGATCCGGCACCATCGGATCGTACCAGTAGAGCACTTCTTCGCAGCCGGCATCGGCAGCGGCGTCACCGCCATCGCTGCCGCCGCCGAGCATCGACAGACCGTAGCCAGCCCCCAGGCTGATCAGGGCTATACCCGCCGCCGCTGCATAAGAACGCTGGCGCGGCGAAAGACGTTCGAACACGGCTTTCATGGCCTGTCCTCCCCATATGTAAGTCGTAGAGTTGCAGCGGCTTCGACAGCCATCTGTTCGCGTTCGAGAATCTCGAGTTCGAGCAATGCCAGCGCAGATTTGGCCGCGATCACTTCAACGAGGTCGGCGCGTCCAGCAGCGAAGCTGGCGGTTTCTAGGTCGGCACGGTCGCGCGCGAGCGGGAGAAGCTGGTCACGCGCACGTTCCCATTGCTGTAGCGCGCTGCGCCATTCAGCAAGATCGGTTTCGAACCGGGCCCTGATCGCCCTCAGGCGGTCGACGCGCTCGGCCGAGGCGGCAGCAGCGTCTGCTTCGGCCGCCGCGATGCGCGGATTCTGCCGCCTGTCAGTGAAGATTGGCAAAGTGACCGATCCCATGACCGATATGACACTGCCAAAATCAGGATTACGGTGTCCATAAGTCACGCTGACGCCGAAATCAGGTCGCTTTTCAGCGCGTGCCAGATCGGCTGCAGCTTCGGCACGTCGCTGCTCGGCATCCGCCAGACGCAATTCCGGATTGGCCTCCAACGCGAACCGAAGCTCTTCCGGGTCCATGGTAACTTGGGGAGCGCCCCCCGCAGCGACGGGCTCGCTTCCGGCGATATATCGCTGCAGCCGGGCACGCGCGGCTGCGCGCGCGGCCTCGATCCGGGTAATGGCATCCTCGATTTCGAGAAGCTCGCGCCGGATCGCAAGGCTGTCGGCAGGTCTGGCCGATCCCGAAGCGACGGCACTGACTGCGACCGGAACGAAGTCCCTTAAGCTGTCCAGAGAGTCGCGCGCAAGAGCGAGGCGCTGCTGAGCATAATACAGGCCAATCCAAGCCGTCCCGGCCTCGGCGAGGATGGAACGTTCGGACAAGCCAAGACGGGCTTCGGCAATACCGATTTCGGATCCGGCAAGGCCGTATCGTGCTCGCCGCCTGGCAAGATTGGGAATTTCCTGCTCGATGCCCACCGCGAGCTGCGTCGGCAATTGCGCATACGGATTAAATGCAGCGGGTCCGGTGACCGGCAAGTTCATCACGCCTGCACGAACGCGTGGATCGGGCAATTCGTCCGCTGCGTCCGCAGCATCGCGCCTCGCCTGTACACGCAAAGCGCCCGCTTCAAGCATGGGCTGTTCCGCCCGCGCCGCCGCAAGGGTTTCTTCATAGCCGACCGACTGCGCTTGGGCAGCCTGCGCGACCAGCAGGGCCGAAAACGGCACCCAACCAATTCGCCAGTTCATAAATCTCACTCGTGCAGAGCGAGCTGACGACATAACATGCCGCACCGGCGAAGACCGGTTCGTGCGGCTGCATCGTTCGTCAGTCTCGCAAAAGTCGCAACGCGCCTTCAGGGAAAACTAGACGGTGAGGATTGGTTTTGGAGGAGGCGATTCCGGTCGCGGTGGATCTGTTTCAAACCACGGGGCCGCAGAAACAAGGTAGCTCGGTACCAAACGAAGGGGCGCACCCTCCATTTCAGTCGCATTCGACAGAGCCAAAGGCGGCAAGCAATTCATGGCAATCACGCAATCGAGCGTCATGCTGGAACATGGTCCTGCCGGATCGGTGGATGTATCGTTATCGGCCATCTCGGCACAGTCGCTCATCTCCGCCGCCTCGATCTGAGGAAGGGCTGCCGCATTCGCTCCAACCTGGACAAAGAGTCCGAAGCCAAAAAGGATCAAGGTCAAGGTACGAATGAACTTCACCGGCCCGAGATAGTCGGGGGCGAGGCGATTGACAAGTAACGAGCGATTGCGGACGGGGACCGATCAGATCGCCCCGTCCGCTTTATCCGCGTAAAATCAATAGTCTTGTGCGACTAGCAGCATCCCGCCGAAGCTGGCTCCGAACTGGCCTCCGATACCTCGCGCACGAGGTCGCCGGTTTCCTTCTCGGCTGCACTTCTGGCGATATCGGCCTGCGCAACGATGCCGCAACATTTGCCCTCGTCATCGACCACCGGAAGCCGGCGAACCTGATTGTCTTCCATCTTGGCGCAGCATTCATCGACACTCGCATTGACGCTGACAGTGACAGGTGACGACGTCATCACTTCCTCCACGCTTTGATCGGAGGAATAGCCTTTGGCAACACACCGGCAGGCGATGTCCCTGTCAGTCACCACACCCACCAAAGCGCCGGAATCGTCGACAACGGGGATTTGGCCGCAATCATTATCGACCATCAGTAAAGCTGCCTCTTGCACGGTGCTCGATGGATTGCAGCATGCGGGGTTCGATGTCATTACGTCTTGGGCCTTCATGTCGCCTCCTACTCTTCGAAAATTGTAGTTTGATATGACAGAACTACGGTCTCCCCTTACCATGTGTTCCTATTTCAAAGCCGACTCGTTGGTCTTTCGCGCTGGTCCGTATTATCGGCTGCCGAGGAAACCCGAGGCTCGGCAGGAAGGGTGCCGTTAGTTAAATCCAATGCCCGCTCGCTGCGGAAATTGCTCTCGATGTGAGGGAAATCGATCGTTATTTCGTAACACGGAGAAGGACTGCGTTTTCCCGCACGCTTTCGGGTTGGAAACTCTGTTAGATTGAGGTTTTTAGGCACCGCTCAAGGGTCGTGAGGTCGTTCAAAGTCGAAGCAAGGATCATATCTTGACTGACAACTCCGATAAACCTGTCGTGATCGTTACTGGCTCGAGCGGCTATATCGGCTCAGCCATCGTAAAGAAGCTTGCAGCGAATTACCGTGTGATCGGATTCGACCGAGACGCATCGCCACATCCCCCGGCAGAGGCCGAGTGCGTCTGCGTCGATGTGACCGACCAGGCGAGCATCGATGCCGCCTTCGAACGCGTTCGAACCGCCTATGGCAAAAGGATCGCCTCCTTCGTGCACCTTGCTGCCTATTTCGATCTTACCGGTGAACCGAACCCCAAATATGACGCGGTGACGGTCAAGGGAACCGGTCGATTGCTCGACGCACTTCAGGATTTCGAAATCGACCAGTTCGTGTTCGTGAGCACGATGCTGGTCCATGCCCCCATCAAGGGCGGCGGGCTGATCGACGAGACCTCGCCGCTGGACACGGATCTGCCCTACCGCGAATCGAAGGTCCGCACCGAGGAGTTGATCCGCGAGAAGCGCGGCGACATCAATGCGGTCTTCGTGCGGCCTGCGGGCGTATACGACGATGAGGGCCATTCGGCGTTTCTGGCACAGCAGGTCGCGCGAATTTACGAGAAGCGGCCGAGCGCCCGCGTCTATCCCGGTGACCTCGACACCGGACAGCCATATTTGCACCTTGAGGATTTGCTCGACGGGATCGAGCGCATCGTCGACCGGCGGAGCGAGCTTCCCAGTGAATGGCCGGTTCTTCTCGGCGAAGATGACGTGATGTCCTATGGCGAACTGCAAAAGTCGCTTGGACGCCTGATCCACGATGAGGACTGGACGACGCGCACGGTGCCGAAGGGCCTCGCTAAGACCGGCGCCTGGGTCGAAAACGAAGTGCTTGGCGAAGAGACTTTCATCCGGCCGTGGATGGTGGACATTTCGGACGACCACTACGAACTCGATCTTAGCAATGCCCGCGAGAACCTGGACTGGGCACCCCGGCACAAGCTGAGGACGACCCTTCCACAAATCGTCGAAGGTCTGAAAGCCGATCCGCCCGCCTGGTACGCTGAGAACAAGCTCAATGCCGCGCGGGTGGCCGGTAGCCATTTCGATGAAGCCGATGAGGCAGAGCCTGCTCCGCTTAGCGAAGACGCTCTGGCGGAGCACTCCGGTCAAATGCGCAAGATGCATTTCAACATGCTCTGGGTTCATTGGTTCACGATGTTGCTCGGCCTCTGGCTCGCGACCACACCGTTTGTCTTCGGGACCTTCGACCAAAACGAATTTGCCACTGCGGTCACGCGCATAACCGAGGATCGCGATCTCTGGGATCCTGCGCTACGAAGCTGGCTGACGGCCTGGAACGATGTCGTGAGCGGCGTGCTGATCATGATCTTCGCGGCCATTTCCCTTTCGCCGCGCGGAGGCTGGGCGCAATGGGCGAACACCTGTATCGGCATCTGGCTGCTCGGCGCCCCGTTGCTGTTCTGGACGCCCGATGCTGCCGTCTATGCCAACGACACTTTCATCGGCGCACTGGTGATCGCTTTCACCATCCTGGTGCCCATGATGCCGGGCATGGCTCCGGAAGGCATGATGGACGACAGCGACGTGCCGCCGGGTTGGACCTATTCGCCCTCGACCTATGTCCAGCGCATGCCGATCATTATTCTCGGCGCCGTCGGCTTCTTCCTTTCGCGCATTCTCACTGCGTACCAGCTGGGCCATATCGACGGGGTTTGGGAGCCGTTCTTCGCATCCCCAAGCGCGCTCAATGGCACCGAATACATCATCACTTCCGATGTCTCCAAGGCCTGGCCGGTGGCCGATGGCGGCATCGGTGCGATGAGCTACATGTTCGAGATCCTGATGGGAGTCATGGGCGGAAGGGCCCGCTGGCGGACCATGCCCTGGATGGTGACGCTGTTCGGCATCGTCGTCGTGCCCCTTGGCGTGATCAGCATTTACTTCATCATTATCCAGCCGATCATGATCGGCACCTATTGCACGATCTGCCTCATGGCGGCGGCCGCGATGCTGATCATGATCCCCTATTCGCTCGACGAGCTGGTCGCGATGGGCCAGTTCCTGGTTCTCAACACGCGGCGCGGGCGACCGTTCTGGCGCTCGTTCTTCCGCGGCGACGCGCTGCCAGGCGGCAGCAAGGACTCACATCCCGGTTTCGATGCTCCGCTCGCGGCGATCGGCGGTTCGGCGGCGCGCGGGGTCACGGTCCCATGGACATTGGCCATCAGTGTGCTGATCGGTGCTTTCCTGATGTTCTCCAGGCTCGTTCTTGGGAATGTACCGCCTCTTGCTGACAGCGACCATCTGGTCGGCGCGCTGGTCATCACGGTATCGGTAATTGCCATGGCGGAGGTCGCAAGGCCATTGCGCTTTCTCAACGTCGCGTTCGGTGCCTGGCTCATCGTGGCTCCGTGGCTTATGGACGGAGGCGCCAGTACTGTTGGCAACGTTGTCGGTACGATGCTCGGAGCGCTTCTGATTGTACTGAGCCTGCCAAGAGGGCATCGGAGCGACGAACATTACGGAAGCTGGGACCGGTTCGTTGTTTAGCGGATCGGCATGGCGATGGCGGAGCCAATGCAATAGGATGGTGAGCTTTGGAGCCTATTAATACGGGTAGGCCCGAAGCAGTGTGGCGGGGCGCGCATCCCGCCCTGTGGATCGCCATTTTCGGCGGACTGATTGCCTTCGCCTGGGAAATGTTCCAGCTCCCGTTCTACAGCACTGACGGGCTTGGTCCTGTTGAAGCCGCATACCGATGTGGTCTGGCATCGTTCGGTGACGCGGGTATCATGGTGGCGGCCTATCTGGGCGCCTCGTTGGGAAACCGCCGAACACCTTGGCTTGTCGACTGGCCAATATCCCGCTTCCTTATCTATCTCGCCATCGGTCTCGCGATAACATCCGTGGTCGAAATATTGGCCGTTGGGGCTGCCTGGGGCTGGACCTACAGTCCCACTATGCCGCTAGTCCCTGGGACAAAGATCGGACTCGTTCCCATAATCATGTGGGTTCTTGTCCCGACCGCGACCCTTTGGCTCTCACGAAAAATGGGACTTGGGTCAGCCTAGTCGAAGCGAGCGAAAGTGATTCCTAATGAGCAGCGGTCGCCGGGATGAGCAGCGCGACGAATTGCATCAAGACTGTCACCATCAGGAGAGACAATCGTTACCCGGCCGCCGAAAACATCACCGTCTCCGGAGTCCACCGCAAGGATGGTTTTGATGGACCAGTACTCATGCGGTCACCTGCAATAATTGAAAGCGGTTGGCCTTCAATGGGCTTTGAAAGGAAGTTAGCGTAAGCCAGCAGAGGTCGTGCTATCACGTAACTGCCTGTCGGAGTCCCTTCTCAAGCAGAGCGCAACTCACCGCGCGCTTGACCGAATACCTCAATACTGCCCCAAATTGCTAGGCTGGCCATAATGGCGGCCACGACCAGGTCGGGCCACGCGCGCCCGGTTCCGAAGACACCCAGCGCCGCGCCCAGAACCGCTACATTGCCGATCGCGTCGTTGCGCGAGCAAATCCACACCGAGCGCATGTTGGCATCACCCGTGCGAAACCGGAACAACATCGCGGCAACTGCGAGATTCACCGCAAGCGCGACGGTTCCGATAATGCCCATGGTCCCGGCGTCCGGCGAGGCACCGACAAAGAAACCCCAGATCGCGGAGCCAAGCACCCATAGCCCGAACGCCAGCATGGTCGCTGCTTTGGCAATGGCTGCGCAAGCGCGCCACGCAAGCGCCATTCCGGCAACGCAGAGACTTATGGCGTAATTTGCCGCATCGCCCAGAAAATCGAGTGCGTCAGCCTGCAATGCACGCGAATCAGCAGCAAGGCCCGCCACGATTTCGACGCTGAACATAACCGCATTGAGAATGAGAGCGATCCACAGGATACGGCGCCACAGCGGATCATTATTCGCCTCGACGTCCTCGACAGGACCGCAGCAATTTTTTCCCATTCGCTCGACTCCTTGTGTCGAATCGATTTATACACCTTGTAGTCGCTACAAGGTCAAGCGATCGAGGGAAGCCTATGCGGATCGGTGAACTCGCCCGCGCGGCGGGCGTAAAAGCGGAAACCATCCGTTACTATGAACGCGAGGGCGTTCTCGCGTCCCCGCCCCGCACACAGGCCAACTATCGCGACTACGGTCCCGAGCACGCCCGGAGACTGAATTTCATTCGCCGCGCGCGCGACCTGGGGTTTTCCATGACGCGCATTCGCGAACTTCTCGAACTGGCCGACGACCGGTCGCGGGCCTGCCATGCGGTCGACACGCTGGCACGAGCGCACCTGGGCGAAGTCAACCGCAAGATTGCCGATCTGGAGGCTCTCCGAAGGGAACTGCGCCGGATGCTGGAAAACTGCGAGCAAGGAACGGTCGGCACCTGTCTGGTCATTGAAGCGCTCGCCGAGGGGACTGAAGCGTGAACGCGATATGGATCTATCCCCTTGCCGCGCTCGCCGAGATTGCGGGGTGCTTTGCGTTCTGGGCCTGGTTCAGAATGGACAGGAGCGCCTGGTGGCTCCTTCCCGGAGTATTGGCGCTCGTGTTGTTCGCCTATCTCCTTGCTCGCATTGAGGCGGATGCTGCAGGGCGAGCCTTCGCCGCCTATGGCGGCGTCTATATCACCGCGTCGCTTGGCTGGCTCTGGCTCGTCGAAGATACACAGCCGGATCGCTGGGATCTGCTAGGAGCATTGATCTGCCTCGGCGGTGCCACAGTCATCCTTTTCGCGCCACGCGTGGCCTGAAAGATCGCGACGAATCCCTGATACTGAAAACACCGGTCGACTTTTCAGGGATACGATTGTCGTTCGAGAACCAGGATTCGCGGACGAGCTCACCCCCAGGCGTCCGCAACAGTCTTGGTGGGGAGTTCCGCCCTGCCCAATCCCGTCTGGCATTCGATCTAGGGTCAGCTTTCATCTCAGTTCTCGCCTCCAAGCACGCAAAATGAAGGGGGCGCGAACATCAACGCCAAAAGCCTCACGCGGAGTTTAAAAACTGACCCGAGCACCACCCACAATGCGCCGCGGAACCCCTGGTCGCAGACCGAACGGGCGCCTGCTCACGGCGTATTGATTGTCGAGAACATTGTCGACGCGCGCAAACAGGGAGAATTTGTCAGTCAGCGCGTAACTTCCCGCAATATCGAAGACGATGCGATCATCGATCCTCTCGTTTTCAGCAACGGCTCCGCTTCCTGGATTGTCGCGCAACTCGGAAACGTAGTTGGCGCCAACGGTAGCCGCCGCACGTCCCATGTTTACCCCCGCTTCGACATAGAGCTGATGGCGCGCGATGTACGGCAGGTCATCGCCTTCGTTTACGTCGCCAAAAAATTCGCTGTCGAAGCTGCTGTCGAATTCTGCATCCGTGAACGTGTAGGCAAGCGAGAGCGGGAACGAGACCGAATTGGAAAGGCGAGGTTCAACCGCCGCCGACAGTTCCAGCCCTTTGACCGTAACCGCGCCGCCATTGAACTGATCGCCAATATCACCGACGCTGCAGCCCACGGATTGAGTGCAGTTGCCCAGAAGGTTCGAGTAGTCGTTGTAGAAGCCGATCGCGGAGACCTGGACCTTGTCGCTCCGATAGCGGACCCCGGCTTCGTAGTTCCAGCTTTCCTCGGCCCGTGCATCAGGATTGCCTGGACCGGGAGGTGAGAAACCGCGCGACACACCTGCCAGCAATATGGCATCACCCAACTCGTAGGTGGCGCCAAGACCTGGCAACCACTGATCGATATTGGTCTGACGGACACGTGTCGGCCCATTTGAGCGATCCGGGTCCGACCCGGCATAGTCGAGCCGGGTCAGGTCAATCCCTTCATACCTCAAGCCGGGAGTCAGTGTCAGGGCACCGATCTCGATCCGGTCCTCGATATAGAACGCGATCGCCTTTGCTTTCGCTTCCCGGTTGGCTTGCTGACCAAGATCGGTCTGCCGTTCGAAGACGAGATCACCCCCGATCTGTGAGTAGAATTCCTCGTTTTGCAGCCTGTCTTCCTCATCCTCGTGGTAGCGGACAGATACGGCAAGGTTGTGCCTCGCGCCGCCCATCTCGAAGGGGCGCTCAAGCGAAATCTGAGCGCCTTCGCTGCGATAGACGCGGTTGTTGTTCCGTATGCGAACCGCGCCCTCGAAGCTATCCGCCCCGCGCAAGATGCTAAGCGCCCCGGCATTGTCCTCTGGATTAACGAAAACCGAGCTAATTGAATCGAAGCTGCCATCGCCGTCGAAGTCGATATCCTGGAGCTTGGACCAGCTGCGGGCAAAGTCGTTCCGGTACAGCGTAGCTGTGATCCTCGTTCCGTCAGAAAATGCCAAGCTGCCGGTAACGCGATATTGATCGTGCTCACCGGAAAAAGCGTCGCGCTGGCTTGCCGCATAGCGACGATAGGGCTCCGCGGCGAAATCGGTGTCGGCAAGTCCAAGGTACGTCTCGTTGGCTTCAAGGTCCGATCGGCCATAGACGAATTCCAGTCGCGCCTCGACAGGCGCGTCCGGTGCTGTGTGAACAGCCAAGCGTCCACGGTAATCCTGTCGCTCGAAACCGGTGTCGGCGTCGGGAAGCCCATCAATCGTCTTGAAGCCGTCGCTGCCCTGCTGGTAGGTTTCAAGCAGCGCGCCGACGTAGTCCGTGTCTCCACCGACCCAGGCCTGTCCCTGATAATAGTCGCGCGACCCGTATTGCCCGAAAGCGTAGCCAGCCAGCCCGTCGGCCGGAATGTCGGTCGACCGAAGATTGACCGCCCCGCCGATCGTACGGGGCCCATAGCGAATGGCGGCGGCCCCTTTCGTGACTTCGACCGCCTGCATGCGCCCGATGGCCGGGAAATAATACGCTGCCGGCGCGGCATAGGGAGCAGGCGCGATCAGCACGCCGTCTTCCATGAGCGTGATGTTGCTCGAACGTTCGACCGGACTGCCGCGCAGACCGATATTCGGGAACAAGCCGAACCCGTCTTCCTCCTGCGTGTTGATGCCGGGGACCTGCCGCAGGACGCGATTTACATCCCCGTAATCGAACCGGCGCAGATCCTCGCTGTCGATAAGATCGGCCGATCCCGCGATACGGTAGGGATCGATCCGGCCGCCGACCACGATGATCGAATCCACCGGATTCTCCCGGCGCTCGTCTGCAATCTGTTCGGCGCGCACCTCTCCGTCATCAGGCCCGGTAGTCTCTTGTGCCACCGCCGGTGCGGACAAAGCGATTGCGAGGGACGAGACGGTAGTACGATACATAAAAACTTCCTGTTCTCCGAGTGTGGAAATCCGGGCCCTAACCTTATTGCGATTGCCTCGCAAGAGCAAAAACACGCTTTGGGAAAACTTCTCGGTAGCGCTCGTGCGCGTAGCTGTGCAGCGCAGCGCGGGGGATTTGCGACACCGATGAGGCAAGGATGTGGTGATTTACCTGAGCTTCAAAGAGTAAGCCTGCGGTCGGCTGTTTTCCTTTGTAACCGAGCAACTGCAACGCATTTAACACCTTGCGCAGCGCGGTCCTTTTTGCACGAGCAGGGCCAGGCCGATGGCAAGCCCGACAATCCTCGCAAGCCTGAGTTAGGGTTGTTCAACGAACACTCGTACGCACCCAAACCTTGCGGCCGAGCTTTGACGGCCCGGGTTTCCGGTTTTTCAGCAATTATCGTGGTCTGCAGACGTCATCGAATACGCACACAAATCTAAGGCTGATGGGGTCCGCCAACTTCATGCGGATGTGCGGTTTGATGCGCGGGAACGAGATCGGCTTCGCAGTCCGTTTCAAAGCACGCTTCGAATGTCGCATGCTCAATTTGAAATTCTTCTTTCAACATCGACCTAGCCCGGCCCTTCACTTTCTCGAATTGCTCAAGTGAAGCGCCTTCAGGGGTTACATGCGTTTCCAGCGCCCGGTGATGCTCGCCGATCGACCAAACATGAACATGATGTACTCCGTCGATCCCATCCAACTTTTCGAGTGCCAAAACGATCCGATCAAACTCCAGCTCGTCGGGAACCGCGCCCATCAAGAGCCGGACTGTCCGCGGCATCAGGGTCACCCCCTGCCAGATGACATAACCGGCGATGATTAGGGTGATGATCAGATCCGCGATGTAGAGATCGTATAGCAGGATCAGCGCGCCAGCAACGATCACACCGACCGACGCGAGAGCATCGGAGACGTTGTGCAGAAAGGCCGCCTTCATGTTGATGCTGTCATGCGAACCGCGATAGACGATGAAGGCAGTCACCAGATCGATGACCAGCGCTATGCCCGCCACGCCTATGACGGTCCATCCCTCGACCGGTTGGGGATCGGCGAACCGGTTGATTGCCTCCACCAACAGGTAGAAGCCGATGATAAGCAGCGTCGTGAGGTTGATGAGTGCGGCGACGACTTCGCCTTGCGCATAACCGAAGGTCATAAGTTTGTCGGCGGGTCGCCGCCCGATTTTGCGCGCGAACCAGGCCAGGCCAAGCGAAGCCGCATCGCTGAAATTGTGCAAGGCGTCGGCTATGAGCGCGAGCGACCCTGAGACGATCCCGCCAATGATTTGGGCAACTGTAAGCAAAACGTTGATCGCCACTGCAAAGATCAGCTGGCGATCGCTGAGATTTTCTTCGCCGTGACTATGTCCGGCGTGACCGTGGGATTGCTCCATTACTCGCGTCCCATTGTGAAGGGTTCAATGCTAAACGCGACTGCCGGTCGCTCTGCGGGATGCTCCAAACCCGAATTCGGAAGATCCACCGCGTCTGATAATTCATCAAGCCCGGCGAAAATGAGTGCGAGAAGGGCGAACCCGACGAGAAAAACAAGAAGCGATTTGAAGTGCCCCGCTGTGTGTGCCGCTTGATGAAGAAGCAAAGCTCTTACCGCCGCAGCCAGGAGCAACCCTGCAAGGACGGTGAGGAGCCAAGGCAGCCCGAAACTATCGACACTGTGTACCATCCAGAATGCCAACAGCGCAGAACCGATGAAGGCCAGAGCGAGACCGACCTGTAGCGCGATGCGGTCCATTCGGCTTGAGCTAGCGGCTATGAACCTGGAGCCAATCTGACGACTGACCAAGACATTCGCCATGGCCAACCCTGCCGCGGTGACTATTGCCAAAGTCACGGAAGCGGCTGCTGCAATACCGAGGGTCAAACCATAGCCGATCAGATCGACGATGGAGAAGATCGACGATACAGCAACATTGGACAAATCCTCGTCATGATCATGCTGCTTTCTTTTGCCGTCCGCGAAACGGCCTCTGAGATAGCCGGCTGCCTTGCACAGAAGAACATAGGCTCCTCCACCGAGCAAAAAGAGCACAGGGATGGCCCAGCTGTCGACTGCCGATTGGACGAACGGCGTAACCGCTAGCGCAGCGGTCGCAAACAGAACGCCCGCAGCAGCAGGATACAACAGATCGGACCGGCGCAATCCCGCCCCCACACGTTCGACCCACAACGTCCCTACGACCAAGCCGGTGCTTGCGAATATCGCAAGAAGCAAAACATGCGATCGGCTTTGTGTCTCAAAGATAGTGTCGAAAAGGCTCATTAGCTTTTCAAACCCCGTACCGCCGGAAGTTCGTCTGCGACTTTCTTCCGCGCGACAGGCAAATCTCCATCAAAATCTTTTCGGGGAGATGTCCTCATAAGCAAGGGCTGATCGTCATGATCCTCTTCGCGGTGGCTATGGCCGCTCCGTTCACCCTGATCTCGGTTGTCATTGCTCATCCGGCTCCTCCGGAGACTTGCAAAGGCTTCACCCACAGGAATATTACGGCAATAAAAGCCGCATTGGCTGCCCAGAACGCGAAGATGTGCCATCGACCAAAGCCTCTTTTCTCTTCGTCTCCCAACGAAAGAAAGAGAGCGTATAGCGCGGCCATCAGCACGACGAACGCGAGACTGACCCAGAAGAGTTGAAAATTCTCGATCGGCGTTCCGATGATGGTGAGCGGGATGAAGGCGAGCGTCATGGTCACGACATGGTCGCCGATCACGCTTGTGCTGGCGGAGGTCACCTGACCGGAGCGCGCGACGCTCCAGGTCGTGAACACCTCGGGCAGCGATGCGACGGCGGCAGTGATGAAAAGACCGCCGACGATATTCGGGATGCCGAGTGCGCTCACGATCCTTTCGGTCGAGAATACGGTGAAGTAGGCCCCGACCGCCAGGGCGCCGACGCCCGCTATGGCCATCCATTTCTCCTTTAGACTCCACTCTACCTCCTCTCCCTTCTCTCGGCCCCGAACGAGAGCCTGAAGGAGATAGGCGAGATACGCGATCAGCAGCAGCCATCCATCGATCGGCTGCAACCCGCGCCAAGGGGCGGGAAGCGTCAGTAGAGCGAAGACCGCGAGGATCGCCAGGTAAGGCAGCGCCTGGACGGTAAGAGCCCCCTTATCGACCGCGACGTAATGATCACGACGATGCTTCTTGTGCTCCTTGTCAGCACCTTCAAGGGCCCCTTTACGGGTCGCCAGATAAGCGGTCGTCACGATCACCGGAATCACCAGAACGGTCGAACCCAGCATGGCGCCAAGGCCGATATCGGACACATCACGAGCAGCGCTCGTCACATTGATGCCCATCTCTGGCGAAGCGGCGGCTAGACCTAAAAAGGAGCCCCCCGCCGCGACGGAGAACCCCCATTGCTTGCGTAATTTCTTGAGCGGTGCGGACAGGCGTTCCGCGCCCCAATGAGCGGCCCAGACGGCGGCGAGGAGAACCGCTGCCCAGACCGCGATCACTTGCGCCAGCCCTCGTGCTCTGTGCCCTCTTCCTCATGGATGTCCATATGCGCATCGCGCAGGATCTCGATGCCGCCGTAGATCGCTATGCAGGCCACACCGATCCCGACGACGAGATCGGGCCAATTCGATCCGGTGAAAAACACTACGATACCCGCTATGATAATCCCGCCGTTCGAAACGAAATCATTCAAACTGAACGTGGTGGCTGCACGTAAATTGACATCCTTATTCTGCAAACGTTTCAGCAGGTAAAGGCACCAGAGGTTCACCGCACCGGCAACCAGCGCCATCACCATCATGACGCCGCCGATCGGATCCGAACCCTCCATGAAGCGCCGGATGGCATCGAGAATCACACCGCCTGCGAACACAAGCAGCATGACCCCGGAAAAACGCGCGGCTCCGCGCTTCCAGACCCGGGAGCGGGTGAGCGCAAGCAGGCTCAATGCATAGACAATCGCGTCCGACGAATTGTCGAGCCCATTGGCAATCAGCGCGTTGGAATCGCCGATTACCCCGGTGATGAAAAACCCTATCGCAATCGCCACATTGAGCCAGAAAACGATCCAGAGAGTGCGGCGCTTTTCGGCCGAATCGAGGTTGAGTTCGCCTTCGCCGCTCATGACGCATTCCTTCCGTCTCTCGCCCAGCTTTCGGCGGCAACCCGCTCGACAGGTGTGAAAAACCTCATCTCCGCGCGGAATAGCGGATCGAAAAGCTTGGTGCCCCACTCTTCCCAACTACTATCGCCGACCATCGCGATCCGGCCGAAGCTGTCCTTGTGCTTCGCATCGAATTTCAGGTCGCGCCAGAGACCGCCCATATCCCAGCCAGAAAAGTCGGGAGCAAGTTCGATAAGCATCGGAACCGTCCCAGGAACTCGCGCCGCGACGCGCTCGAAAAACGGAACGAAGCGGTCATAGTCGCTATCGGAAAGCGTTCCGTCCGCCCTGATGAGCAACAGACCGTTATCTTCGATTGCGGTGAGCATGGCGATTTCTCCTCTTGAATGTTCCGCGCGACCGTCGAGCGGCTTTGGCGCGTCCTCTGGACAGCGGTAAAAGATGCGCTCGAAACCTCGATAGTTGCAGGTGAAGGGCCGTCCCGGGCTACAATCTTCGATCGTAAGATGGCGCACTTGCATTGGCCGCGCATGCCGTTCGAAGGGCTTATGGTCATGGTATATGCGATGGCCTCACCCTCATCGCGCCAGATGCCGACAGCGGACAGATCACCGTCCGAAGGTTGCACCTCTGCATAGAAGCCATCGGCGAAAAACACCCACGCCGTGCCCGTATCGCAGCCGGGCGTTCTGCCGAGGCTCCGCGCGCCCGCAATTGAGTCCGATACCGGATCGCTTCGAGACTTGTCAGTCCCGAAGCGATCTGAGGCAGACAAATTGACCTAGCTAACTTCAATTAGCCCTCCCCTTCAAGTAACATCCCGAAGTTCTTTACGTTCCTCAGGCGTGACGTTGCGACGCAGGCGGTCCCACCATCTTTGGCGCCAGCTTCGCTTCTCCTTGCCATCATCGAGTACCAGGCGAGCGATCGCTGGCAAAACGAACAGCGTGAGCGCAGTGGCTGTGATCAGCCCGCCGATAACCACCGTAGCCAAGGGACGTTGCACCTCAGCACCTGTTCCTGTGGCAATCGCCATCGGCACAAAACCCAGCGACGCCACCAACGCGGTCATGAGCACCGGTCGCAGTCGCGCCAGCGCGCCATCGGCAATCGCCTCATCCAGTGACATCCCGCTGTCGAGTCGCTGCCGGATCGCGGTCATCATGACGAGACCGTTGAGCACCGCCACGCCGGAAAGCGCGATAAAGCCGACCGCTGCCGACACCGAGAATGGCAAGCCTCGCAGCGCCAGAGCGAACACCCCGCCAGCCAAGGCCATGGGAATGGCACTGAACACGGCAAGCGCTGGAACCCATCCACCCAAAGCCATGAACAGCAAGAGGAGAACCAGAGCGAAGGCAATCGGGACGACGATGGTGAGCCGCGCCTGCGCTTCCTGCAGGTTCTGATACTGTCCGCCCCATTCGATGAAGGAGGCCGGCGGCATATCGACGCCGGTCGAAACCCTTTCCTGCGCTTCCTCAACAAAGGAGCCGAGATCGCGCTCGCGTACGTTGGCCGAGACGATCACAAGCCTTCGGCCCTGCTCTCGCCGAACCTCGGCAAGGCCATCGACGACCTGAAAATCGGCCAATGTCCGCAAAGGAACGGTGACCCCGTTTTCAAGCACGATCGGGAGCGCGCCGAGCTGGTCGAAATCGTCGCGCGTAGCATCCTCGAGGCGCACGACAACATCGAAACGGCGATCGCCCTCGAACACCAGTCCTGCTGGCCGCCCGCCGAGCGCGATAGCAACCGACTGTGCCACTTCCTCGACGGTCAGACCATAGCGCGCGATGGTCGGGCGATCGAAGGCGATGTCCAGCGTAGGAAAGCCGGTCACCTGCTGCACCTTCACGTCCGCGGCGCCTTCGACACCTCCAAGCACGCCCGCGACCTCGCCCGCAGCTTCGGTGAGCGCAGTGAGGTCATCGCCGTAGAGCTTGACCGCGACATCGCCGCGCACACCGGCGATCAGCTCGTTGAAGCGCAGCTCGATAGGCTGGCTGAACTCGTAGAGATTGCCGATGAGGCCTCCGAGCGCGCTTTCCATTTCACCAACAAGCTCATCTTTCGGCAAATCGGGATCGGGCCATTCGTCGCGAGGCTTCAGGATGACATAAGCGTCCGAAGCATTGGGGGGCATTGGATCGCTGGCGACTTCGGCCGTGCCCGTCCGTGAGAACACAAGATCAACTTGGGGAAACTCTTCGAGCCGGTCTTCGACCCGCCGCTGCATCGCCAGCGAGCGTTCGAGCGATGTCGAGGGGATGCGCAAGGATTGCACCGCGATGTCGCGTTCATCGAGCTGCGGGGTGAACTCGCTGCCCAGAAAGCCGAACACAAAAACCGCTACTGTGAAGAGACCAACCCCGGCACCAATCATCGGCCAGGGCCGCGCAATGACCTTGCGCACGGCGGGACCGTAGCGCTCTTTGGCCCAGCGAATGGGCTTCACCTCCTTTTCGGTCAGCTTCTTGTTGAGCAGGACCGCAATCATCGCTGGCACGAAGGTCAATGAAAGAACGAAGGCCGAAGCCAGCGCGAGCATCATCGTGATCGCCATGGGCGAGAACGTCTTGCCCTCGACCCCGGTAAAGGTCAGCAGCGGCGCGAAGACGAGGAAGATAATCGCCTGACCGTAGACGGTCGGTTTGATCATTTCCTGCGCTGCGAGACGCGTTTCGGTCAGCCGCTCACCCAAGGTAAGCAAGCGTCCTTCGCGATGTTGCCGGGCCGCAAGCCGGGCGACGCTGTTCTCGACAATGATGACCGCACCATCGACGATCAGCCCGAAGTCGAGCGCGCCCAGGCTCATCAGATTACCTGAGACACCAAGCCGGTTCATCCCCACCGCTGCCATCAGCATCGAAACGGGAATGACCAGTGCGGTGATTATGGCGGCGCGGATATTGCCGAGCAAGAGGAACAGGACGGCGATCACGAGCAATGCGCCTTCGAGCAGGTTCTTTTCGACGGTGGAGATCGTCGCATCGACTAGTGAGGAACGATTGTAGACAATCTCAGCGACAACTCCGTCCGGAAGCGATGCGCGGACCTCTTCAAGTCTCTCGGCAGCACCAGCCGCAACGGTCCGGCTGTTCTCGCCCGCGCGCATCAACACGGTTCCCACCACCGCCTCTTCACCGTTCAGTGAAGCAGCACCGGTTCGCAGGTCGCCGCCGATCTCCACATCGGCCACATCGCCGATGCGGATGGGCACGCCCTCGCGGGTCGCAATGACGGCTTCTTCGATGTCGGCAATGCTGCCCAGCCTCGCGTCCACGCGGACAAGCAGGGCTTCGTCGGCACGATCGACGAAATTGGCGCCTGCCGCCAGATTGGCGGCTTCTAGAGCATCGATGAGTGAGTCGAATGACAGGCCATAGCCGGTGAGACGTGCCGGATCGGGCTGAACAAGGAATTGCTTTTCGAACCCGCCAATCGAATCCACGCCGGCCACGCCGTCGATCGAGCGCATCAACGGCGCGACCACCCAATCCTGCACAGTGCGCAGATAGGCCGCCTTAGCCACCTCACTCTCGAGGCGGTCGCCGCGTTCGGTGATGAAGCTGCCATCGGACTGCCAGCCTGTGCGGCCACCAGTGGTCGCACCCTTGCCACCGGGATGCTCATACTCGATCGTATACATCAGCACTTCGCCAAGGCCGGTGGAGATCGGCCCCATGGTAGGCTCCGCTCCTTCGGGCAATGAAGCGCCAATCGGCGCGAGCCGTTCGTTCACCTGCTGCCGGGCGAAGTAGAGGTCGGTGCCCTCCTCGAAAATCGCGGTGACCTGGCTGAAGCCGTTGCGCGAAATCGATCGTGTCATCTCCAGGCCTTCGATCCCGGCAAGTCCGGTTTCGATGGGGAAGGTCACCTGCGTCTCGACCTGCGAAGGTGAGAGCGCGGCAGCGCTGGTGTTGATCTGGACCTGCGTGTTGGTGATGTCGGGAACCGCGTCGATCGGCAGGCGCACCAGATTGAACGCTCCGTAGATCGCTGCGAACACGGTCAGGACGATGATCGCCCAGCGGAAACGAACGGCGACATCGAGGATGACTCCGATCGGGCCGTGACGGTGGCTACCTTCGTCCGAAGACATGGGAGAAGATGCCGTGGTTTGATCAATGGCCATGTTCTGCGCCCTCCTTTTCGAGCTCGGACTTCAACAGGAAGGCATTGGCAGTCGCGATCCGCTGACCGGGCTCGAGCCCGGAGAGGATCGTCACCATTCCGGCAGACCGGCTGCCGATCTCGACCTCCCGAGCCTGAAATCCGCGTCGTGTCCGCACGAAGACAACATCGCGTCCTTCGAGCACCTGCACAGCATCTTCGGGTACCGCGATACGGCTCTGGTCCAATTCGCCCGAGGGGCGAATACGCGCCTGAAGGAACGATCCGGGCTGCAGACCGGGAACGGCGCGCGTCAAGGTAAGAACCGCTGTCGCGCTACGGCTCTCGGCATCGAGCGAAGGCGTTACCGACCGGACGCGAGCGCCGATCTCCCTTCCATCGCCGAGGATCAACGCAGCCTCGTCGCCAGGCTGGATGCGTGAAGCATCTTCGGAAGGCAGCGCAACCTCGATCTGCAAGCCGCTGGGATTGACCACGCTGTAAAGCTCCTCCCCGGCGTCGACGAACGAGCCGAGCACGATTGGAGCGGCGGTCACACGGCCCGAAAGCGGACTGGTGACAGCGAGCGAGCGTCCATCGCCGCTCACGCCTGCCGCGGCGACGGCCGCCTGCGACCGGTTCAGTTCGGAACGGGCAACGTCAAGATTGGCGCGCGCCGCTTCGAGATCCTGGCGTGCGGTCACGTTGGCTTCGAATAGCCGGCGCTCCCGTTCATAGGCCGCCGAAAGCTCGGTTACGCGGGCGCGGGCGGCACTAAGCTGGGAAGCGAGTGCAGCCGCATCGGCGCTTTCGATCCGAGCGACGGTCTCGCCCTGCCGGACATAATCGCCAAGCGTCTTGCCAACGCTGCGCACGACACCGGAAGCCCGTGCATCGATGCGTGCGCTGGCGGTCGGACTTGCCGCAACCGTTGCAGGAAATACGAGTTCGACAGCGGCACCCGTTTGCACCGCTGCGACCTCGATCTCGGCGGTGCGGATCTGCTCTTGCTCGATTAGCACGAGCCCCTCGGGCAGTTCTGTCTCTGCGACCTCTTCGTCCGCGTGGGTGTCGACCTGGCTGTCAGGCCAGAACATCAGCATCAAGGCCGAAACAAGTATGACAATTCCGGCGATGATCGCCAGTCTTTTGCGGTTCATTTTGGTATTCCTCATTGTGCGGCCAGCCTGATCAGTTCGGCGGCAGCTTGTCCCCGGTCTTCTTGCGCAGCAATCAACGCCTCGCGAATGGCATCGCGCGCTTCGGCTGCGCTCAACACTTCGATCAACGGAAAACGGCCATTGCGATAACCGATGCGGACGAGCCGAAGAGCCTCCTCGGCCTGGGGGAGTGATGTCGTGGAAAGCGTCTCGACGCGCGCTTCGGCAGCAAGATATTGCGATCGTGCGCGCGTCACGGCTTGCTCGAAATCGGCCAACGCTACAGCCTCGCGAGCATTGGCGGCGCGCAGCCTTGCTTCGGCTGCAGCGATATTGCCCTGATTACGATTCAAGAAGGGAAGCGGGATCGAGACACCGAGAAGAAAGGCACTGTCATTGCTTTCCTCGAAGCGTCGAACACCGGCGGAAACGACGGGATCGGGAATGCGCAGGCTGCGCTCACGATCGATCTCGGCGGCGGCGGCGGTGCTTTCCGCACGCGCCACTCGCAATTGCAGACCGCTTGCTGTCGCCATTACAGCACCGGGCGGTTCGATCCCGGGGAACCTGCTCGGAACAAGCGGCGGCGCCCCCTGATCGCCCCATAGCGAGGCGAGGGCCGTTCGGGCTGCAAGACTTGTCGCTTCGGCGGCCTGAAGTTCGGCTTGCGCTTCCGCCAAGGCCGCTTCGGCCCGAAGAGCACGGAGCGGGGGCTCGCGCCCGACTTCTACGAGGAGACCGGCAATGCGGGCGAGCTCTTCGTTTCGCTCAACCACATCGAGGGCCAGTTCGACGCGCGAGGCTGCTGCAGCCGCTGCTACGTAGCGTTCACGGACAAGAAATCCGAGTTCGGCCCCCGCAAGGTCAGCCCGCAGATCCGCCAGCTGTGCCTGCGCCCGGGCAGCCTCGACGCGTGTGCCGCGTTTACCTCCAAGTTCGAGCCGCTGTCCGACAGCAAGCGTATATTCGGTGGCGCTTAGCCCGGAGAAGGCCCCACTCCCGGCGATGTTCTCGACCTCGAGCGATATTTCAGGGTTGGGCCGCAACCGCGCCTGTCCGACAAGAGCCTGCGCCGCCTCGGCTTCCGCTCGAGGGCCGACGATGCGCGGGTTTAACTCGGTGTTAGCGGGTTCGGCAACCACGCCTGTCCGGCCCAACGCCTCGTCGAGCGTCAGAAGCTCCCGCTCCTGCGCTGCCACAGGCGTGACAATTGCGGCGAGGGTTAGCCCTGCTATCAGGGCCCCTCGCCATTTGATGGCTGGCATTTTTCAAAACTCTCTCTGCTGACAAATCGAAATGCGCTGCGTCAAGCAGCGCAGTGACGGTCGTCAGGCGCGAGGAGGGCGTTTGGGTAAATTGCTCGCATCGCCGAATAATTCTTCGGCCATATGCGACCCAACCGTGATGTTAAGCCGGTCGGGCATGTCGTTTAAAAGCTTCGATTTCAGTGCTGCGGCGACGTGATGGCAATGCCCGTGGGCGCATTCCTGCTGCTCCGGGCTTTCGTTTTGCGGGCTCTCGTCCGCATCAATGTCGAACATCTGGACCGAATAGGCTATTTCTGACAGCTCGTCCGCACATTGCGCTGCTTCGACCGCCGGAGACGCCATCAGCGCTGCGACCGCCAAAAGGGCGGCGACAATCCTGACGGGAATCAAGGCGTTCAGATCGAACATCCTGTGGCCCCTAACAAGGTGAAACGAAAGTTGAAACAAAAATCTTCTCGGTTGCTGTAATGTGATATTGTCACGAAGCGTCCGGACAATGAATATTGTTCGAGTAGTTTCTTTTTCGACCAAATTCCATGGAATGAATGCAGCGTTCTTATAAGGCGAAAGCTGATTAATATTCAAATTACCCAAGTTCCGTCATAATCAGCCATCCAATCCTAGATCACGACATCAGAATCTGGATTATCACGATGATAACGCTTCCAGCGACTGGAGGTGCAAGCACTTTTTTTGCTGTCTGGGTTCGGTGTCCATAGTCCCATTATAGCTTTCGCGTCAGCGACCCGCGGAAGAGGCGGCTGGGTTTCGAGAAAGCGTTTCGATGATTTTGCATTCGGAAACCTCGCCGCCCGTGCAGGCCGCGACCACACTTCTCAGTTCGGAACGAAGCGCTTGTAGCCGACTGATGCGCTCGTCCACGGCTCGAAGGTGCCGCAAAGCGATGTCACCCGCCTCGTCACAGCTCTGATCCGGTCTCGCCTTCACGCTTAAAAGCGAGCGTGTTTCATCGATCGAAAACCCCAATTTTCGAGCATGCCGAATAAAGGAAAGGCGCTCGACGTCCTGCTCTTTGTAGGTTCGCTGCCCCGCTGCCGTACGCGCGGCTTCGGGCATCAGTCCGATATCCTCATAAAACCTTATCGTATTGACCTTGGTGCCCGTCGCCTTCGAAAGACCTCCGATAAGCATGAACTCACTCCTCCAGCTCCGAAACCGCGAACCATTCGCAATTTTGGCTTGCTCCTACAGTTGCTAGAGGTGTTACCTAATGCCTCATGTCGAATAACGAAACATCGGATTGCGGCTGCACAGGCGATACGCAAAGAGCAGGCGCAGACCCCGCCTATCGCCGCGCCCTTTGGATCGTCGTATTGCTCAATCTGGGCTTTGGCGTTTTCGAGGCCTTCGGCGGGTTTCTGGCGGACAGCCAAGCGCTCAAGGCCGACGCTCTCGACTTCATCGGCGATGGATCGATCACGCTCATCGGCATCCTTGCTCTTGCGTGGACTGCCCGCACGCGCGCCCGGGTCGCGCTGGCACAGGGGCTGTTTCTGGGCGTACTAGGCCTCGGAGTGATCGGTCTGGCGGTCTGGCGATCGCTTAACGCGGTCGCGCCGGAAGCCGGCTTGATGGGCGGGATCGCCGTCGCAGCCTTGATAGTCAACATCGCGGCGGCGCTTGTGCTGATGCGGTTTCGCGAAGGCGACGCACATGTATCCGCGATCTGGCTGTTCAGCCGCAATGACGCGATCGCCAATGTCGGAGTGATCATCGCTGCTGCCCTGGTCGCCTGGACCGGGCAAGCCTGGCCCGATCTGCTGGTCGCAGCGGTGATCGCACTGATCTTCCTGCATTCGGCCTATCTTATTGTCCGGCGTGCCACCGAGGAACTTCGCGCGCAGCATGTTTCGGCTCTCGGAAAGGCCGCCTCCAAATGACGCTACGTGCTTTTGCGGTCCAATTGATCGCTTTCCTGTCGATCGCAGTCGCAATGCCCGCTTCCGCAGACACGCACGACGAAGTCCAAACGACTTGGCGCCTGCTCGACTACATCGCGGTGGATTACATAGAAGCGGTCGAAGACGGTAAAGTCACCAACGAGCTGGAATATGCCGAAATGCAGGAATTTTCTGCTTCGGTAGTCGAACGCATGGCGGCCCTACCCGCAAATGCGCAACGTGCACAGCTGGTTGCGGATGCAGAGGCGCTTGCCGAGGCAATCTCGGCGAAAGTGGGGCCTGCTGTCGTCGCACGAGACGCGCGCAGGTTGGCAAGCGAGCTGATCGCGGCCTTTCCCGTTCCGCTGGCCCCGGACGCGGTACCCGACCTTGCGCGAGGCGCCGCGCTGTACGCCCAGAGCTGCGCAAGCTGTCATGGCGTAAGCGGAGACGGCGCCGGCCCCGCCGCAGAGGGACTCGATCCCCCGCCAATCGCTTTTGACGACGTCGCCCGAGCCCGCGAGAGGGGCGCTTTCGCGCTCTATCAGGTCATTGGACAAGGTCTCGAGGGAACCGCCATGCCGGGCTTTTCCGATCTCCCGGCGGAAGATCGTTGGAGCCTTGCTTATTATTCTGGGTCCATTGCATTTCCGGAGGTAGAGCGGGGAAGGCGTATCTGGAATGACGAACCGGCGATCCGGGCACGCGTTCCCGATCTCGCTGCACTATCCGGTCTCACACCGGCAGCCCTCGGCGAGGCGATCGGCACCGAGCGGGCCGATGCCGTCATGGCCTATTTGAGGGCTCATCCTGAAGCCGTGGCGAGCGATACGACCGGCTCACTCGCTCTCGCGCGCGAACGATTGCAGCAAAGTCTTGCCGCTTACGAAGCGGGTAATAAAACCGAGGCGCGCGAACTTGCACTCTCGGCCTATCTCGATGGCTTCGAACCGCTGGAAGCCGTTTTAAGCACGCGCGATGCCGATCTCCTCGCATCGGTCGAAATCGGCATGGCCGAGCTTCGAGCGGCAATCAGCCGCGGTGATCCGGTGGCCGCCGTCGCCGAGAAGGTGAATGCGCTCGACGTTCTTTTCTACCGGGCCGAGACGGTGCTCGCCCCGGCCAATGCCAGCGAAGCGTCGGCATTTTTGGGAGCCTTTGCGATCCTGTTGCGCGAAGGGCTAGAGGCATTGCTGATCGTGATCGCGATGATCGCGTTCCTGCGCAAGGCCGAGAGAACGGAAGTTCTGCCCTTCGTCCATGGCGGATGGCTCTCCGCTCTTGGGGCCGGAGCCCTGACATGGGTGGCAGCGACCTACCTAATCGGAGTGAGTGGTGCGGGCCGCGAGCTGGTGGAGGGGTTCGGATCGCTTTTTGCCGCTCTCGTCCTGCTGTCGGTTGGCATATGGATGCACGGCAAGTCGCAGGCCGGCGAATGGCAACGCTATATCCGGAAAACCATGCAGCACGCTCTCTCGCGCAGGTCCGCATGGTTTCTGTTCGGGCTGGCCTTCCTCGTGGTTTACCGGGAGGTCTTCGAGACGATCCTGTTCTTCGCAGCGCTCTGGAGTCAGGGCCATACGGACGCGATTCTTGCTGGCGCTGCCGCCGCAATCGTCTTGCTAGCGCTGATTGCCTGGGCGATGCTGCGCTACAGTCGCCGACTGCCAATTGGAACATTCTTCGCGTATAGTTCGGTTCTGATCGGCATTCTTGCCGTCGTCCTGGCCGGGAAGGGTATTTCGGGGCTCCAGGAAGCCGGATTGTTGGGCATCACTCCGCTTCCGAATCTGCCCCGCATACCGATTCTGGGCATCGCACCGGCACTTGAGCCAGTGGCGGCGCAAATTCTCACGCTCGCGCTCATCGCGCTGGGTTATTGGCGCAACAGAATGAAAGGCATGCAATCCGGAACACCGCAGGCCGAAACCGGTTGACGACGCTCCGGGCAAGGGAAGCATTATGATCGACAGACGTTCTATTCTTAGCGGTGCAGTGCTTGGCGCAGGTGCACTGGGAATAGCCGCGTATGCCCGGCGCGACCTGTTGACAGACCGGAATACGGCGCTTGCTTCGGTAACCGCGCGCTCGAAACTTCTCATTCCTCCTCTTTATTCAGGCGAACGAGATAGTGGCGAGCGAATTTTCGATCTCAATCTGCGCCTCGGCGTCTCGCAATTTTTTGACGGGCTCGAAACGCCGACCATCGGTATCAACCAATCCTATCTAGGCCCCACGCTTGAGATGTACGCGGGCGACACGGTGCGGATGAATGTCACGAGCGATCTGTCCGAAACGGCAACCGTCCACTGGCACGGTTTTCATCTGCCGGCGCGCGCCGATGGCGGACCGCATCAACCGATCGAGCCGGGAGGCAGCTGGACCGCGCGTTTCGATGTCCGCCAGCGCGCATCGATGTTCTGGTATCATTCGCATGCGCACCGCCGCTCGGGGCCGCAAGTCTATCAGGGTCTGGCCGGAATGATCTACGTCCGCGACAGCGCGAGCGAAGCGCTCGACCTTCCGAACGATTATGGCGTCGATGATATACCGCTGGTCGTTCAGGACCGCGCTTTCGCGAGCGATGGAAGCCTCATTTACTCCACACGTATGCACAATGTCATGATGGGGATGATGGGTGATACGATGCTGGTCAATGGCATCGTCGAACCCGTCTTTGAAGCAAAGTCTGATCGCCTTCGGCTGCGTCTGGTCAATGGCTCGAACGCACGCTTTTACCGTTTCGGGTTCGACGATGGCCGCAGCTTCCATCAGATCGGAACCGACGGCGGTTTGCTCGCCGCGCCGCTGCCAACCGACAATGTTGTTCTCGCCCCGGGCGAACGCGCGCAGGTAATCGTCGATGTCAGCGACGGAAGGCCGGTTTCGCTGCTTGCGGACGGGCTCGAAATCATGGGCATGGGAAATAGGGGCCGGGGAATGAGAGGGCCCGGACCCACGCGCGATTCCGACCGGCCGGTGGACAATTGGATGATGGGCGAACGGGAGCGTCGCGATGGGATGATGGGCGGTATGATGGATGAAAGGCGTCGCTTTACCGTGCTGGACATCCGGCCGGCCGCAAGCCGCAGGCGGGCGATCGCTATGCCGCGCCAGCTCGCTACCTTGCCTCAGATCGATCCAGGCGACGCGGTCCGGACGCGCCGTTTCGTTCTCGATATGGGCATGGGAATGCGCATGATGCGTGGAGGCGGTTTTACCATCAACGGCAAATCGATGGACATGCAGCGTATCGACGAGACAGTGCGGGTCAATACCACCGAAATCTGGCAGGTCGAGAATGCCTCGATGATGGCGCATCCGTTCCACATTCATGATGTGCAGTTCCGTATCCTCGACCGGAACGGCCGGGCACCTGAGGCGGCGGAACAGGGGTTAAAGGACACGGTCGTCGTCTATCCGGGCGAGACCGTGCGGCTCCTTTTGCGGTTCGAGGACTACACCGACCCGGATTTGCCTTACATGTACCACTGCCACATCCTCGAGCACGAAGATGCCGGCATGATGGGGCAATTCACCGTCACAGCCTGAATCAGTAGCCGAGCAGAAGACCTGCCACCGACAGCCTCCAGGCCCTCACCAATGCGAGAACCATTCCATGAAAGCATCCGATCTTCTTGTCGCCGCGTTGGAAGCCGAAGGCGTCGAGTATATCTTCGCGGTTCCGGGCGAAGAAAACCTCGATCTTCTGGAGTCACTGCGGACCTCGTCGATCCGTCTGATCGTTACCCGGCACGAGCAAGGGGCAGGGTTCATGGCGGCAACCTATGGACGTCTTACCGGTAAAGCCGGCGTATGCCTTGCCACGCTGGGACCAGGGGCGACAAACCTCACGACGCCCGCAGCTTATGCCGCTCTGGGCGCTTTCCCTCTGGTCATGATAACCGGCCAAAAACCCATCAAAGTCTCGAAGCAGGCGCAGTTCCAGATCGTCGATGTCGTCTCGCTTTTCACCCCACTATGTAAGATGGCGAAGCAGATCGTGAATGGGGAGCGCATTCCTTCGCTCGTGCGCGAAGGTTTCAGGAGAGCTCAGGAAGAGCGACCCGGTGCAGTTCTGCTGGAACTGCCTGAAGATATTGCCGAGGAAGAAACCTCCGAACCGGTCGTTGCGCCCCACCCCCGCCAATATGCGGTGGCCGGAGATGCCGCGCTAGACGAAGCTGCCGAGCGAATTCTCGCCGCCGATCGCCCGCTGCTTTTGGTTGGTGCCGGGGCCAACCGACGTAGCGCCTGCAAGGCGCTCCGAAAGTTCGTCGACGATACCCAATTTCCGTTTTTTAATACGCAAATGGGCAAGGGAGTGCTCGATGAGGCAAGCCCCCTGTATCTGGGAACGGCGGCTCTATCGTCGGATGACTATGTTCATTGTGCCATCGATCGCGCAGACCTGATCGTCAATATCGGCCATGACGTGGTCGAGAAACCGCCCTTTTACATGGAGCCTGACGGACGCACCGTTATCCATATAAATTACAAGGCCGCAGAGGTCGACCAGGTCTATTTTCCGCAGCTGGAAGTCATTGGCGATATTGCCGGATCTGTCGAGCGACTAGGAAACCGGCTGCGCGGCAAACACCCTAGTGACCCGGCAGCCTACGCCAATGTCCATGAGGACATCGCGGCGCACATCCGCCAAGGCAGCGACGATGGCCGCTTTCCGATGGTGCCCCAGCGCATCGTTGCAGATGTACGGGCGGTCATGGGCCGGGACGACATCGTCGCACTCGACAACGGCATCTACAAGATCTGGTTCGCCCGCAACTATATCGCGCATGAGCCGAACACGATTCTGCTCGACAACGCGCTGGCGACGATGGGAGCGGGTCTCCCCTCGGCGATGATGGCAGCGATGCTGTCGCCCGAGCGCCGCGTGCTCGCCGTATGCGGCGATGGCGGGTTCATGATGAATTCGCAGGAGGTGGAAACCGCGGTCAGGCTCGGCCTCAACCTTGTCGTACTCATTCTCAATGATTCCGCTTACGGTATGATCCGATGGAAGCAGGAAGAACTTGGCTTTCCCGAATACGGTCTGAGCTTCGCCAACCCCGACTTCGTTGCCTATGCGAAGAGTTATGGTGCGACGGGCCACCGGATCGAGAGCAGCGAAGCACTGGTACCGACGTTGAATGAAGCGTTCGAAAGCGGCGGCGTTCACCTCATCGACTTACCGGTGGATTATTCCGAGAACCGCAAGGTTCTGATCGATGAACTGAAGGCGATGGAGTGTCCTCAATGACGTGGCAGGTCCTCAATCCCTACGACCAGGAATGCATTGGCAGCGTGGAGCTGGTCGACTGGCCACAAATCGATCGTTGGCTCGACGAGGCGCGCGCGCTGCACGAAGACCGGCAAGCGCGGCTCCCCGCCCATGAACGCATCGCCATCCTGCAGCGCGCCAGCGTGCTGATGCGCGAGCGCGCGGAGACGCTGGCAATGCAGATTGCGCGCGAGGGCGGCAAACCCATCATCGACGCGCGCGTGGAAACCAGTCGCGCCATTCAGAGCGTCGAACTGTGCATACACGAATTATTCGCCAGCGGCGGGCGCGAAATCCCGATGGACCTGACGCAGGCGGGGGCAGGACGCAAAGCCTATACTTTCCGTGAGCCGATCGGGCCGGTCGTGGCGATCTCCGCTTTCAATCATCCTCTGAACCTGATCGCCCATCAGGTGGGACCGGCGGTTGCAAGCGGATGCCCCGTACTGGTGAAACCGGCCAAGGACACGCCCCTTTCCTGCAAGAGCTTCGTCGAAATCCTTTATGAAGCCGGACTCAATGAAAATTGGTGCCGTTTCGTGCCGTGCTCGGACGAGGTCGCCGAAAAAATGGTCACCGATCCACGAACTGCGTTCTTCTCCTTCATCGGTTCGGCCAGAGTTGGCTGGATGCTCCGCTCCAAACTGGCCCCTGGCACCCGCTTGGCGCTGGAACATGGGGGCGCGGCCCCGGTCATCGTCGATGACAGCGTTGCGCACGCCAAGGTAATTCCTCCGCTCCTGAAAGGGGGCTTTTATCATTCTGGTCAGGTCTGCGTCTCGGTGCAGCGCGTGTTCGTTCCGCGCGCCGAATTGCCGGACTTCGCTGCCGAGCTCGCTGCGGGAGCAGAAGCGCTGACGGTGGGCGATCCGACCAATGCGGAAACCCAATGCGGTCCGCTCATTCGTCCTGCCGAAGTCGACCGCGTCGAATCCTGGGTCGATGCAGCCGTTCAGGGCGGCGGCAGGCTCGCCGCAGGGGGTAAGCGCACGGGTTCCACCCTTTACCAGCCCACGGTCCTTGTCGATCCGCCCGACGACGCCGATGTATCGCGGAAGGAAGTGTTCGGCCCTGTGGTCTGCATTTACGGATACGACGACGTCGATGCTGCGATCACGCAGGCGAACGCGCTTCCCTACGCCTTCCAGGCGGCTGTGTTTACCGACCGAATGTCCTGGGCCGATTACTGCGTCGAAGCGCTGGCCGCGTCAGCCGTAATGGTCAACGATCATACCGCATTTCGCGTCGACTGGATGCCGTTCGCAGGACGCCGTCAGTCGGGTCTCGGAACAGGCGGTATCGGTTACACGATGGCCGATATGAGCGAAGAAAAGATGGTGGTCGTGAATTCACCATCCAGCGTCCGATGACCTTGAGCGCGGCGAAACGGCTTGCGCCCGTTTTGATTCTGGCCAGCTTCGGCCTCGACCAATTGTCGAAAACCTGGGCGCATTCTTTCGTTGGTTCGGGTAACGTGATCGCAGTGTTCCCGGGCTTCAATCTAGTCGCCATCACCAATAGCGGCGTGGCATTCGGATTGGCTGGTGAAGCAGCACCGGTTATCCTTATCGCGATCGGCGTTTTGCTTTCGGGACTACTCGGGATTTGGCTGATGAGAACCAGATCGGCCATCCATGCGCTCGGCTTGAGCCTCGCGATTGGCGGAGCGCTCGGCAACGTTGCGGACAGGCTGATGTTCGGTGCTGTCAGAGACTTCATCGATTTATACTGGGGTACTCTTCATTGGCCATCATTCAATCTGGCCGACGTCGCGATCGTAGTGGGACTGGGGCTTTTGGTCCTGATGGGCGAAGAGCAGCCTGAAAACCGCCCCGACATGAACTGAGTTTAAAATAGCGTAAGGCAGGGACGGGCTTAGGAATCCACATAGCGCGGGCGAGCGGAACACCAGCGCGCTCCTGATGCCGTCCGTCGCGCCAGAACGCCGCTCCGTCGCGATCTCGCTTGCACCTACAGTAACTGTAGCACCCATCTGCTGATGGAACTCGCGCTATGTTAGCGCTCACCACAGGAGATTTTCAATGACACTTCAACTTGGCGACACCGCACCCGATTTCGAGGCCGACACAACCGATGGCACGCTCAAGTTCCATGAATGGATGGGTGACGACTGGGCGGTGCTGTTCTCGCACCCTGCGGATTTCACTCCTGTTTGCACGACGGAACTTGGTGAGGTTGCCCGCATGAAACCGGAATTCGACAAACGCGGCGTTAAAGTGATCGGTCTCAGCGTTGATCCACTCGAAGACCACCGATCCTGGGCAGGCGACATAGCCGAAACCCAGGGTCATGCTCTCAACTTTCCGCTGATCGCGGACCCGGCTCGTGAAATCGCCAATCTCTATGGAATGATCCATCCACAGGCCGACGACACTCTTACCGTACGCTCGGTCTTCGTAATCGGGTCCGATAAAAAGGTGAAACTTACGCTGACCTATCCCGCGAGCACGGGACGAAATTTCGAAGAGATCCTGCGGGTCATCGATTCGCTGCAACTGACAGCCGACTACAGCGTGGCCACGCCTGTGAACTGGCAGCATGGCGAGGACGTCATCATCGTGCCCTCGCTCAGCGATGAAGAAGCGCGTGAGAAATTCCCAAAAGGCTGGGAGACGGTAAAACCTTATCTGCGCGTCACACCGCAGCCGCAGGATTGATCGCGGCAAAAGGGGCAATGCGAGACTTATCGGCGGGAGCATAGTCAAAAGCGAGCCGGTTGGTTTCGCTGTGGCTGGCTCGGCACCGATATGCCAAATCGAAAGGACGGTATTGGTCTATGAATCGTTCCATAAAACAGAGCGAAGAACTCATACCGCAAGGGCCCGTCGACAGCACACTCCATTTCCTGAGGCGGCCCTATGACTTCGTAAGCACGGTCTGCTCGCGAACCGGTGGCGATATGTTCGAAACCCGCCTGTTGCTCCGGCGGACTGTGTGCCTGCGCGGCGAAGCTGCGGCCGAGATGTTCTACGATAAAGCGCGAATGTCGCGCGACGGCGCGATGCCGGAACCGGTTCGGGCGACTTTGACTGGCAAGGGCGGAGTCCAGGGTCTGGATGGCGAGCGGCATTTGCGGCGCAAGGAAATGTTCGTGTCGTTGCTGACGCAAGAGCGTGTCGAGGCTCTGGGAGAGAAATTCGAAAAAATGTGGTTGGCCCAGCTCCCGGCATGGACCCGGGAAACGCAGGTAATCTTCTACGAAGCGCTGCATCCCATATTGGCCGAAGCAGTGTGCGACTGGGCCGGAGTGCCACTACCGGCTGAAGAGCGCATCAAGCGAACTCGCGACCTTGTTCTACTCTTCGACCGCGCGGCCGCGCTCGGCTTGGGCCATTTTCAAGCCCGGCGCGCTCGCAGCCGGTCCGAAGCGTGGCTCGCTCGCATCATCAAGGATGTGCGCGATAGCCGTCTGGTCCCACACGCTGAATCCGCGCTGGCTGTGATCGCTGGGCACCGGGATGAGAATGGCGCGCTGCTAAGTCCCAAGATCGCCGCCGTCGAACTGCTGAACGTTCTGCGCCCAACCGTCGCAGCGTCTGTCTATATCACTCTCCTGGCGCATGCTCTCCATTCGTTTCCCGATTTGGCTCCGACCCCTGCATCCGATCGCTCTGATATGGGCTATTTCGTCCAGGAAGTGCGCCGGTTCTATCCCTTCTTTCCTGCGGTCGCTGCCAGAAGCCGAAAGGACTTCCGGTGGCGAAATGTCCGTTTTCCCGCCGGGCGACGTTTCCTGCTCGACTTGCACGCAACCAACACTGATCCTCATCTCTGGAACGAGCCGGAAACCTTCAATCCGGAGCGCTTTCGCGAGGAAGGCATTTCCGCGTTCGCATTGATCCCTCAGGGCGGCGGCGATGTTCCGAAAAATCATCGCTGCCCCGGCGAGACGGTCGTGCTCGAAGTGATGGAGCGCGCGTTGCGAATGCTTCTTTGCGAATTGGAATATCGGCTCCCCGCCCAGGACCTGCGCATCGATCGTTCCCGGATGCCGGCACTGCCCGGTAGCAAGATCATTCTCGCAGATATCCGGCGCAGTGAGCAGCCTGCGAAGGAGACTTCAGGATAACCAGGAATGTGTTGAGATCTGTCAGGAAGGAACGTCCGATTGCGCAGAAAGCGAGGCGCATGGCTCTTTGGGAAGCGTCGATGCCATGGTCAGGAAGCATGATGCTCGGCTAAGGGCAACCTACTGCTATATCATTTGGCCTCCGCTCAGGAGCCGCTCTTGTCGAAGCATTCGCCCGTTTCCGGGACTGTGTCTCGGATAGCATCCGCAACTCCCCGCTTTTCGGGAGGCTGTTGCAATTCAGTGTACCGCCGAATGGCCTATCTTCACCTTACCATCAGCAGGCCGATCACGCCCAGCACCATCGAGGCTGATCCGAAAATTGTCTTTGCGAGGGACATCTTGCGAGCGACGGCACCTCGGTGAATCCGCTTTCTGACCTTGTCCATACCGGTCCTGAGACCTGCCGTTCCGTCCCAGACATCAATTATTCCCCAAGTGAGGAGAGCGACGGCGACGATCTGGGCATAGCTGTCGACGTCGAGACGTCCCATGGCGAACGATATGGTCGCGCCCGCCATCACGGGCAGCATGATGATCTTGACGACGTCGATTGCGCTCAGAACCGACCGATGGTGGCGTGAGGAGATGGAGGGGAGCAGGAAAAGGGGCCGCTCGCAGAGCGTGCAGATTTTGCCGGGATAGCGCGACATCCATCCCGGCATAAAGCCCCTGCAGGAGGGGCATCGGACCTGCGGCTCGTCGACGATCACGGCCCGTCCTCCCGAGCTCATGCCTTCTTTTGGCATTTCGCTTTTCGGCAATCATTCCGAACGTCGCATTTCGCCTGATCGCCGCAGTCCTGCTTCTCCTGTTTGCAGTCGTGGCATTTGACCATTTCGTCCAGCGACATACGGCGCTGCTTGCGCTCGACACTGTCTTCGAGCGTCGCTTTCGCCTTCGCTTCCCGGGCGACAAGATCGAGCATCTGCCGGGCCACATTGCCGGTGCTCTGATTCACCCCATCGGCGATCGTCTTCGTGGCGGCAGCGTGTTCGTGCATTTCATCCGCCGCTAAGGCGTCCTGTGCTGCTGCCGGTACGGCCATGAAAGCTCCTGCCATTGCAGCGGCTGCCATCATCTTCTTCAACATTGTTAGTTCCCTCTTCTTTCCGGTTGCCCGGGTGGTTGATGCACCGGTGGCGCGTGATGCCCCTTGCGGAGCGGTTTCGCGGAAGGTGAATGCCTCCCGGACCTTTGAGGCGCTTGCGCGCGAGCATGGGCGTCATCGCCAGAAGCCGTCGCGCCTTTCGCCGCTGCGGTTGTCGTAATTTTCCTTGTCGTCGTATCCGCTCTTGCGAATGCCGACCTCGACGCGATCGCCTCCGGCATTGCGGATGTGGAGGTCGCGCAGGTCCACCCTGTTACGGTGTGCCCAGTCCTCGGCGGCTCGCTTGCTTCCGAATGTGCCTACGTCTTCGTAATCGAACGCCATCGTGATCCTCCTTCAGGCCTGAGTGGCTTGCCAAAGTGATTGGGTTGGTGGGACAGAGCTCGATCCGAGCGCGTCCTCGATGTGCCGCCCGACGCTCGTCTGAGTGGGCCGCTCTCCAGCGAGAAGACGCAGGTGGCCTGCACTCCGTTCAGGAGCGTGTCGATCATGTCGTCTTCTCCCGCCAAAATTCGTTCAGGCGGCGCGGCAAGAGCGCGAACACGCGGTTCATTCCGAGCGGCGCTGCGAACTTGGTTGCGAGATTGACGAAGATCACGGCGATCGATCCGACGATCACCGCGATGAGGATGGCGAGACCTATTGCGACGCATTCGGCTACCATCTGCTGGTTCGCGACCATTTCGCGCATGTCGGCGCATCCCTGGACCCCGCGCAGATCCAGATCGCACGCCACGAAATTGTCCCCCTCCACCAATTCGGCGAGTTCCTGCAGTCCCGCCTGCTTCACGACGTTGGAAAGCGTCGGCTGTTGCTCAAGAACGGAGTTTAGACTGTCCTTCTGCGGGGCGTTGGCGATCAGGTCATGCTGGGTCTTGTCCATTGCCGGTCTCCTATCGGGCACGTTCGATGTTGCGTTCGGGAAGGTCGATCTGCGGCACCGCGCGCAGGCTCTCTTTGTCGACCGAGGGCAGGCGATCCGCGCTTGCTTCTCCGACCTTCAGGTGTTCGGGGATCTTCGGATTGAAGTCGGGGGCTGCGCGATCGATGCGGGCATCCGCGATCCGCTTCTCGCCAAGCGTCTCGAGCGCGCTGGTCTTGTCGCCGGGGTTGCGGCCGATCTGGGCGAGCAGCTGGTCCCGATCGTTGGTGACGATCGTGATGTCGTCGCGCACGCGGGTCATCATCACCAGTGCGAGGCGCTGGTTCGAGAGATGGCGCGCCGACGAATGCATCTCGCCGATCGCCATGTCGCGAGTGTCACCCTGCGCCTGGTGCATGTTGATCGCGTAGGCGAGGCCCATGCGCTCGAGCATTTTGTCGTTCTGCTTGAGTTCGACCGTTTCCCCGTGACGGTTCTCGACCATGACGACGCCGCCCTTGACGCCGAGGATCCTCGCTTCCTCTGACTTCATCAACTTGCGGGCGTCGTCCTTCTCGGTCCAGCGGACCTTGTCGCCCTCGTGGATGGTTTCCTTGGTCTTCTCGGACAGACGCAGTGCGTCGCGTTTGTCGGCCGGGTCGATGCGCGACGGGTCGAAGCGCTTCAGCTTGCCGTTTTCGTCGCGGAGGAGCACCCTGCCCTTCGCGTCCAGGCCTTCGACATCGTATCTGCCGCGAGAAAGCCCTCCAGGGGCATTCTGGCGCATCACCTCGAGCAGCTGACCCTTGGCGTAGGTTGCTGCGTAGCGAAGCTCTTCGCGGGCCGCATGGGCCGGCCTGAGCGTATCGAGCGTCAACCCCTCGCCCTTGATCGACCCTTCGGCGCGCAGCCCGTCCTGCACCATCCGGTTGAGCGATGCGCGTGCGTCGCGACCGGAGGAATAGATCGCGGTCCGCTCGCGGGCCTCCGGAGGTAGATCGAGCCAGGTCTTCGCCGCGACCTGCAGATGGTCCTTGCCCGCCTCGACCACCTTGTCGCCGAGCGAGGCGAAGCTCTCGCGGAACCTGCCCGCGCGGGCGAGGCCCGAGGCTTCCTTCATGTGCTCGGTGCGCTGACGTAGGCTCGTGTCGAGCCGGGCCAGCGCGGGACCGTCCGCCTGGATCAGCGAGAAGCTCTTGCCCGCTTCGATTGGCTGCAGCTGCGCCTTGTCGCCGATCATCACCAGCTTCTCGACACCCAGGCGATTGGCGATGGTGAGGAGGTCGTTCATCGGCTTGTTCGCGACCAGCGACGCTTCGTCGAGCACGAGGATCTTGCCCTCGAGCGCAGCGCGCGATGCTTCGAAGGTTGGTCCGCTGCCATGAAGCGCACCGCGCAGATGCTGGTTCACGAACGAGGAGACGGTCTTAGCTTCGATGCCCTCCTTCACCGCCTCGCCGTTCGCCGTGCGTATCTCGGTCTCGTTGCGCAGGTCATTGACCATCTTGTTCGCGAAGGCGAGGCCGATCACGTCCCTGCCCTCCTCGCGCGCAACGCTAGCGATCGCGGAGATGAGGGTCGTCTTGCCGGCTCCGGCCACGCCCTGAATGACGACGGTGCGGTCGTCGCTCGACAAGGCCAGCGTGCCGGCAGCGATCTGCTCGGCGTTGAGATCGTACTCGCCCGACACCGCGCGCAACCGCTCCGGGGCCCCGCCAGCCTCTATCATGCCTGGACCCGCGTCCTTCCCCGCAGCCACGTTGGCAAGGGTCGCCCGCTCTATCGCCACGTGTTCGGGGGTGGTGTATTTCTCGATCGCCCCATCGAGCCGGGCGCTCTTGCCTGGCAGCATCTGGCCCTTGTCGACCAGCGCTTCCATTCGCGCTTCGACGCCTTCGACTGTCACTCCCCTGACGCCGAGGTCGAGCGCGGCCTTCACCAGTTCGCCTCGCGTCCACGACGTCTCGCGCTCGCCGATCACGCGAACAGCGGATGCCGTTACGAGTTCGGTGCGCAGCTGCGTCGGGGTCAGACCCATGCGCTGCAGGCCGTTCGTGGTCAGTTCGTCGGCGGGACGCGTGTAGAGCCGCGCGGTCTCCTGGACCGAGGCGATTACGGCGCGGACGCGTTCGGCCGTTCCCAGCGGTCCCTCGCGTCCGTTGTCGGTGCGGGCGCGCGCCTGTTCGACCATCGCCTTGGCATCGAACCCCAGTCCCTCGGCGCGCTTCGCCCATTCCTGGCGAAGCGCCTGTTTGTCATCAGGATTGAGCTTCGGATCCCGGGTGTTCTTGGTGACGCCTCGCAGGAATTCGGTCTCGTTCGCGCGTCGGCCGAGCTTTTCGGCTGTCGCGAGTATGTCCAGTCTACGTTGACTGAAGGCTTCGATCACCTCACGCGAGACGCCTTGGATCTCGAACTGTCCGTGTTTTCCGGTAAGCTCGGTCCGATAGCCAAGCTTCTCGAGGTTCGTTCGGAGCGCGGCATTGTAGATCGAGCCCAGGACGGAATTGTTCTTCCAGACCTCGCCGTTCCAGAGTGCCTTCCAGTTGCCCGCCTTGTCCTGGGTGATCGCGGCGATGACGGCATGGGTGTGGTTCTGCGGATCGAGCTTGCGGCTCGTGTCGTGCTGGAAGAGCGCATACAGCAGTTTCCCTGTCTGAACCGCTTCGCCATTCGGATTGCGCGAATAGTCGCGCGCCTCGGCGAAATGCTTCTCGAGATAGGTCATGGTCGCCTTGACCGCCGCCTCCTGCGCGGTGAGGACGTGCTTGTCTCCGCCGAGCTGCGCCATGAGGCTTGCGGACTTCGGCATGGAGAAGGTGAGGTCGATCCCAGCTCTCCGGTTCTCGTTGCCGTTGACGATGGTCCCGTCGGGCAGCTTGCCATCGAGAACCCTCTCGAAATCCTCCTTCGTGACGGGACCGCTCAGGCCCAGCGCCTCGGCACCCTTCCCGCTCCATTTGCTGAGCTCGGCAGGGCCATCGCCGACATAGTAGTCGTCCTTGGCGAAGTAGTTCGCTGCTCCGCCTGCGGAGGAAACCGATGCGACGGACAGCATCAGACGCTCCCGAGCCTGATTACTCTTCGAAGCATTCGGCCGCGGAGGAGCCAGTCGGCGCTTATGCCGAATTGCTCGCCGCCGATCCCGGCTCTCACCTCATTGTCGAGGAACCGCGTCTTCGTAGCTTGATGGGGCAGCGCGGCGATCATGTCGCTTAGGCTTCGGCGCATGGGTGGAGAGAGGGTCACCGGCCCATCTCCTGGTCCTCTTCGATGGAGACCTCATGGTGCTCTTCCGTCTCACGGCCGAACCCTTGACGGTTCTCCCGTTCGAGGATGCTTTCCTGGCCGTCGTCGCGTCCTCCGATCTGGCGCGTCTGCGCCACGACGTTCCGATTGAACGCGTTGCGCTCTTCGACGTCCCGCTGGGCCAGGCGCTGCCGTTCGCGATCGTCGCGCTTGCCGGTGTGCTTGAACTTCGACAGGTCGTCGTGATCGCGCTGGTCGCTGGTTCCGTCGACCACTTCCTTGGCAGCGGTCCTGTGCTGCAACTCGGCCGCGGTTTGCTCCACCGAACGATCAAGCGAACCCTCCACCTCCTCGCGCAACTTCTCGGCTTCGATCTCCGCCTGGCTGAGGACGACATCAACCCCGTCGCGCGTGTCCTTCGGCACGTTGTCCGGCCCCTCCCCCTCGCGCCCCCCGACACCCATTTCCGCGGCTTCCTCTTCGGTCGGCACGTATTCGGCAGCGCGCATGTCGGTGACGCGGCAGAAGCCTTCGGCGCGTTCGGGATAATCGTTCCAGGTGAGCCGGATGCGTGACGCCGGGAAGCCGTCGGGGAATTTGATGAAGCCGGTCAGGCTTTCCAGATTGCTGATGTCGTCCGGCATCACGAGCTCTTCGACATCCGAGCGCGGCGTGATGGTGGATGCGTCGCGGCTGTTGTTGTACCCGTAGGAATAGGCTTCATCCATCAGCCGAACCTTGCGGTTGCCGATGAATTCGGAGCATCGCCGGGAGGTTTCCGGATCGGCAGTCTTGAGGATCAGCTTGGTGCCGGCAAGCGAAGCGAGATTGGTCGCGCCATGCTCGCCGTAGGTCTCTTCCAGCTTGTCGAAGGAATGCATGCCGAGGACGAACGCACCGCCGAACGCGCGGGCGGTCTGCAGGCCGTGATCGATTGCGGGAAGGCGGTGGAGCGCATGGACCTCGTCGATGAGGAACCATGTGCGCAGATTCCGGCTCCGCCTCATTTGGAACAGGGCATTGACGGCAAGGTCCATCCACAGCGTCAGCAGCGGCCGATTGAGTACGAGATCGGGGTGGGTGGAGGTGATGAAAAGGATCGAGCCTTCCCTAACGTCCTCGCTCATCCATCGCTTGATCGAGAAGCCCTCTTCGCCCGGCTTGGGTTCGGGCAAAAAGCGGAAGGCGTTGGCGTTGGCGATGAAGGTGGTCCGGATCGATTCCGCCATCTTCGCGGCGGATGGGGACATCATCGGTCCGGCAATCGTGCCCTCGAGCTGGGCATGGATCGTCTTGAGGTCCGACATCATCAGGAAGTAGGCGAGACCCCCATTCGAGCGGACGCCCATCTTGAGCATCTTGACGCACATCTCGACCATGAGTGTGCGGGCTGACTTCTGCCAGAAATCGTCCTCGACCGATTGCCCGCTGGGAACGAGCGCTGTGGCCGCGCTCATGAACTCGGCGTAGTTGCTGCAATCGTTGAAAATGGACCAGGGTTTGCAGCGCTTGTCCATCGGGTTGAGGATCACGTCGGTGTCCTCGTTGTAGAAGCTCTCGACGAAGGTTCCTGTGAGGTCGAAGATTACACAGCGATGGCCGCGTTCGCGCGCCTGCTTGACGATCTTCTTGAGCTCTGTGGTCTTACCGGCGCCGGTCGTGCCGACGAACATCGCATGGCTTTGTTCGAGGCGCCACGGATAGGGCAGTCCGGCAAGCCTGTAGGGGTGGTGAAGGCCGCGTCGGATTAAGTCTTTGAGCGGCTCTTTCAGAACAGCGTTGGGATCTTCCGGCGGGGTGCGCGAGAGGCATTCTTTCTGATGCTCGCGCCAGTTGTGGGCGAGGATGGATTGCTTGAGGATCGAACGCTCGACCAGGACGGCGCCGCGTTCGTGGCGCTCGGTCAGGATGTCCGATCCGCGCTTGCGCGAAAAGTCGATGAACCAGATGGTCAGCGGGACGCAGATGAAGGCCGCGCCGAGCATCGAAGATACGGTCACTTGGATAGCCCGCGACCACGCGGCTTCGACGGCGGGATGGTAGGGCACCATCGACATCGTCCCCTGCACCACCTGGCCGGAAGGAAGCGTCAGGTTGATCGCCTTCATCGGATCCAGCGACATCCATCCCCAGACCGAGGAAAGAAGCTTCATCAGGACGAGGTGGATTTCGTGATTCTTGAACGTGAAGTAGCCCAGCACGAAGAGCAGGAGGGCGGTGGTTCCGATCCATGTGTAGAGCGGGATTCTGATCCCCGCCCAGGTCATCAGGATCTCGTGATGGAACAGCTGCGATCCGCGCGTGAAATTGCCCGCGTTCCGCTTCACTTTTCCCCGCGCAGAAGCGTGCGTCAGAGTGATCGCCTGCTTGTTGTACCTGATGTCTTTACGCATGGTGCTCTCGCACGTTGCGCATGGCCGCACGGATCAGCTCGTCACTGTCCTCCGGATACTGTCTTTCGACCAGGAGGGAGAGCGCAAGCTGGGTGTGCTCGAGGATGGTGAGCGCACGCTGGCCATTGAGTGCGATACCCAGCTTGAGCATCGGCAGGCCGATATTGACGGAGGTGCGTATTACCTCGGCACGCGTTATGCCTTGTGCGGCCGCGTAGGCGTCGAGGGCTTCGAGAGCATCGGGGGAGAACCCTACGCCGATGCCTTTGTAGGTACTGGCCATGCAAACTCTTTCCGAGTTGTGCATGGTTTCTCTATCGCAAGCCCTTTATATATCCGCCGAAACGGAAAGGGAAGCGCGTTTGCGGACGAAAGATATTTCGGCGCTAACGCGCTGATGTACCGGCATATTCCGATCATATCGCTTCTTTCGTCCTTCGCCGAAATATGTTTCGGGAGCGCCATTCTGAACTAAGTGGCTGTTCCAAAGCCTATTTTGTCCCGAAAAGAGCTACGGCGCAGCCGTGTTCGGTGTGCATAAATCAGGGACTTGGCGGTTCTTCTCTTGGTCTGCTGGTCTTGGGGGAGTCGTAGAGGAGCTGGTCATCCAGCTGGAGGTGCCGGCTTTCTAGCCGGAATGAACCTCACGCTTGGTCCGCAGGGCTGATCCTCGATACTGCCAGGGCGGACAAGAGTGGACCGACAGGTCCACGTCGATCGTGACCCGCAGGGCCGAGACAGGCATCGCCCGGCTCGGTGGAGCTTGATGACGAGACGGCCCTAGCGAAGCCAGGGCAGTGAGGAACCTAGCGCAATAGAGCGCGGTCCTGAGCGGCGCAGTCCGCGAAGGATGGCCCGAAACCCTCCTTCCCGAAACGATAAAAGAGCGAGAGCAGATCGCAAAAAAACATCTCGAAATTGCAGTCAGGATCGGCCATCAGATTCCACCTCGATCATTCCGGAAATGGAGTTGAAAATGGTGTCGAAAGTGGAACGCGAACGGGCGGCGTTGGAAGCGGCCGAACAGGACATTGCCGAGCGCAAGAAAAGGCTCGCGCAGATGGAGAAGGAAGAGGCCGGAAAGGAGCTTGCGCGACTGGTCCGCAAGGTCGGGCACGAACGGTCCGTGAGACTGTTGGAGCTGGCCGTCAGCGTGAAGCCGAAGAGCGCGATAGAGGCGCTCGAAAAGATGGAGCCTGCGGGTCAGAAGCAGGCGTCCTGATGGGCGGCGTCCGAGAGGTCTCGGCGGCCGCCCATACCCGTCAGTATTGGTCGTCCATCTTGCCGGTTGCGGTGTAGACTATGTCGTCGATGAGGTGCATCGGGAGCTCGCCGTAATCGCCTTCTTCTATCAGGATGTAACCTTCCTCCGTCTGGACGACATGGACGTCGAAGAAGGAGTGGTAAGAGCGCCGCTCCGCTTGCAGAGTCTTCTCATCGAGTGCGATTGTATCGGTGTTGATCTGGCGCGTCGTGGCGGTGTCAGCTTCGAATGTTTCCGTGGTGTAGCACATGGGTAGCCTCCTGTCGTTGGCGGCTCGTCCGCCATGCCATGAATCAGCGCTCCGGCGGTGCGCGGGTCACCGGAGCGAAGCGGAGGGGAAACGAAAATTGATCGAGTGGTGCGGAAGGTGCGCAGCACCTTCACGGTCGGTCCATTTTCGTTTGACCCGTGCATGGCCGGAGTGCTCATGGCGATGGTGGCGGACGGGCCATCGGCGGGAGGCTTAGATTATCTCTGCACCGCATGTTCGAGGCGCTGCCGGGATGCGCCAGTGCTCCGATTGGCTTGCATGAGAAAAGGGTGCCGCGGCGCGTGGCCGGGCACCCTTCCCCAGGCATCGTTCCAGCGGGGAGGCTAGTCGCTGGTCGATGGGATTTCGCGAGAGGCTGCACTCTGTTCGATCGGGCAACACTGCACGCAATGTGGAACGCCGGTGACGGGATGCGGCTGCATGACATGTCGTTCGCCCGAAACGCAGTTTTCGGTCAAGCCTTCGTCGGGTTCTGATCCCATGATCGCGCCGGTTTCGATGTCGATCCTGTCGAAGTGGTCATCCCCTTCGTGCTCGCATTCGATTCAGGTTTCACGATCGTGGACGCCGCCCAGCTCCCGTCGCTGATTGGTCTCGTCCCAGGCGGCCCACGCGTCCTTGCAAATCGATTCCGAACCGCAGTTTGGGCACCGCATCTTTAGCTTGGGGCGAGGCTTTGCGACCGCGTTCATGAGGCCCACGCCAGAACAGGACGTTGTTCGCCGCAATTCGTGAATGCGAGGTATGCCAGGCTGTCGTAGATCGGCATGATCTTTGCGCCGCGGAACGCGTCGTAGGTGCGATGGTTCTGCAACAGGGTCCGCAGGCTATCGAGCGTGAGTTCGCCGGCATCCGCATTGTCCCGGCCGAGCGCGAACAGCACCTTTCCCGCGAGGTCTGGTCCCATCATCAGATCGCGCGCGAGAGCGATATGCTCGGAGACCTCGATCGTGATCGGAGCGAGACGGCCGAGGTGCCGGACGCGCAGCGTTCGCCCGAGAAATTGCGCCTCCTCGACAATCGCGATGATCTCGGCGCGGTGGTCGAAGCAGGCCGTGAAAGCGGCCATCGAAAGTGAGTTCGCGTTGATCTCGAAGTTGAGCGGCGCAGCTCCGAATTCGTTCGCATCGACGTCCAGTGCGATATCGCTTGCATGAAGCCGCCGTGTCAGCGCGGCGAGTTCGAGCGCCGAAATTTCGGCGGGCGTCGAATGAAGCTGGGTGCGCGTGTCTTCGATGCGGAATGTGACGAGCATCCTTGCCTCCTATGATGGCTCGTCTCCCTCCTTCCCTCTCCCCTTTGATGCGCTGCCCTGGCATTGTCGGATGAGCTTGCCGGTTGCGCAGAGCCGTCGGCATTCGGCTAGGCGACAACCTGCTCCGGCAAGTGACCGCTGTCTCAGGAGGATTGTGATGGCGAAGCGCAGGCGAACGTATGTTCGTCAGCGAGCCGGAGCGATGCGGTCGTGGTCAGCCGTTCGAACGCGAGGGTTTGATACCCGAGGAGGGCGACGATATCCGCAGCGGCCTGTCTTTACGTGGCGGTGGCACTGACATGACTCGCCTCGGCAGGCGACACCTCCATGTCGGAAAATTGGGTGGGGAGCAGAATGGCAGCTTTTGAAAACGACGTTCCGGAAAACCGCCGTTGAGCGAAAGACTATCCTAACTTGCTCTCTAACCGAGCTTTCTTCGCATCGCGAAGAATTTCCAGAGCTTCCTTGACAACATACAACCCTATCGCTGCGCCCACGAAGAGGTCGAAATAGCCGATACTGGTAAGCAGAACCGCAACGCCTGAAGCAATGACAGCAGAGTTGGCTACGATGTCCGCGCGCGTAAAAATCCATGCCGCGCGGATATGGACCTCGTCCCGTCGCTGCTTACTCAATAGGCGAAGAACAATGATGTTCACGAGAAGCGCGACCAGCGCGACAGCGATCATCCAACTGCCTTCGGGAGTTGACCCGACAATCGCACGTCGGACGACATCCGCAAGAACTCCGATGCCGACGAGCATGAGCAAGCTACCGCTCAGTGTTGCGGCTTTGGCTTTGAAGTTTGCGCTTCGCCCAATTGCTGCCAATGCAATCGCGTATGCGCTTGCGTCCGTCAGCATGTCCAAGCCGTCTGCGATCAGGCCAGTCGACTGGGCGATAATGCCCGTCGTGGCTTCGACGACGAACATGATGCCGTTCAAGATCAATGCGATCCACAAGGCACGGCGCTGCTCTTTCGTTTCGGCTTCGGTTGGTCCGCACCCACAATCGCTCATGGATTGCAGATAACCGAGTGTCGCAAAGCCGTAAACACGTGGTCCCCCAACGATCTAACCCGAGAACACGTTGGTATTGCCCATGAGCCTGCCGACAACTCGATCACGACCGATTACGGCGATTTCATTCGGAAATGGCTGTGACTGCAACGAGGTCGGAAGTTGCCAGCGCAAGCCATGTTGAATGCCACCGCCATTTACCCGCAGTCGACTGGCCTGACCGCGAAGGCTCCAGAAACATCTAAATCCGGGCAAGGCAGCCATGCCGGTTCGGCCAAGGCGGACCGCGCTATGCGCAGGCGACTGAATAGTCGCCAGCGAGCAAGTGATCGCCGGGGTCCTGTGATGCGCCCACACGGGCGACGGGGGCTCGATGCCACCCGAGCCCGTTCTGCTGAGACAGAAAAGGAAGGGAGGCCCCGGCTTCCGCCGGAGCCTCCCGAGAGGCGCTCACCCGAAGGTGGACGCGCCGACCCGCTGCGTTTGCGGCCGCTGATCGGCGATGCGGCGGACGTGAACCGGCACGCCTGCCTGCCGCAGTCGCTGTGCCAGGTTCGACTGGATGCCGGAGCCTTCGCCCACGACTGCTTCGACCGGGCTCAGCTTGACCATGTTCTCGTTGCGGAGGAACGGAGCGCGGTTGCCGTGGCGTCGGTCAGGCATGAAGAGGATCGTCTGCACGCCGTTCTTCTGTGCCCATGCGTTGGCCATCGCGTCGACACCCTTGCGCATTCCGGTCGTTCCGAGGACCATGTTGGGCACGCGCGACTTGATGTCGTCGAGGATGTCCCAGATCATCTCGTAGTCGTGCCATTCCTTCATACCGCCCGACACCACGACCAGCGGCCCTTCGGGCTGGAACTGCGCCCTGCGGTCCTTGGCCCGTGCGGCGAGGAAGTCGCGTGCCTGGATCTGCGAGGCGGTCACGCCGTTCTTGCTGACCTGCGATCCGCGGGTGGCGGTGAACGGACGTCCGGTCTCGACCCGGTATAAGTCCGAAGCGTGATCCCGCATCGCCTCGAGCGCTTCGCGGCATCCCTGAAGGGTCTGCACCAGCATTTGCGTCTCTTCGAGCTCGACCGCGTAGATTTCGGAAGGATCGAAGTGGCGAGCCATCTCTCCCAGCTTCTTCGCGGCATCGTCCTCACGTCCTTCGACCAGGCGGGCTGTCATGTGGAAGGAATTGACCATCCCCCAGGCGAGCTGCTGGGCGAATTCCTCCATGCGGGTGTCCTTCAGGACGTCGAACACGGTGCCGATCGCCAGTTCTACCGCAGCCCGGGCCATGTCCGGATCGGGCATCTCGGCGGCCATCGGCTCTTCGACGACGCTCAGCTTCGCCATGTCGCTCTGCTCGAGGAAGGCGCCATCATACGCGGTGGTAACATCGGAACGGGTGTCTGCCAGTTCCATGCGGGCGTTCGCGAGATCGGCGAAATTGTTGAACTTTTGCATTGTAAGCCTCCATTGGTTTTGTGTCCGTCATCTTGTGATGACGGGGTCCAATGGTGCGCAGCGGACAAGCGAGGTCAGGGACGTTGACCGGGAAGCCGGCACGTCAGTGCCGGACCCCGGTTAACGCCTACGGGCCGTGGGGGAGCCGATTTTTTCCCGTCTGCTGAAAGCAGACAAATGCGGGGAAAAAATTGGGGGAACCGCGGATCCTTGACCGGATCCTTGCCGCAAGTATCCTTCGGACCCCATCACACGAGGATGCAATCAAACACACCCTCCCCCTCCCCTTTGCTTGAGAATATCGGGCTCCCGCAGGAGCTGCGGCAGACAGGCCGGGGCGTCTCGCGCGCGCGGCAACGCCAGGGGTCGTTGCCCTCGCGCGGCCGCTTCGGACGCGAGCGGCGGGACCGAGAGCCCGCGGTGTGGAATCATAAAATGGAGGCCCGACCGTAGGCCGCATCGCCCTCTTTGGAGCGCGGAAGTCTGTTGGACGCCAGTTAGCCTTCGAGGCCATGCGGGCCGCAGGACGAGCCGATGCATTCTGCCCCGCTCTTCTGGCCGCAGCGCGATAGCGCGGTGCGCGGCTGTCCCGCCATGCGATCGTGACCCGGATGGGCCGAGACCCGCAGGGTCTCGGTGGAGCTTGATGACGCGGCGAGCCCCAGCGAAGCCAAGGCCGCAAGGAAGCTAGCGCAATAGAGCGCGGTCCCGGCCGGAGGACGGGAGGCGGCAACTATTATAGTGTCACCTGCGCAAGAGTCTCACTATCCTGACGACGATCATGGAACGTCCAAGGCACTTAAACAGTCTCGGCTATGTAATTGCAGGGAGCGCCACTGAGCGCGCGTCCTCCCAGGCTATGATCGCATGAGGTGAGAAGCCGCGAAGAGTGGGACCAGTACCTTGGAAAAAGCGTATGATCCTTTTGGTTCGGTAATGCTGGAACCGCTGCAGCGCGAACTTGATCTGTGGGCGGCCACTGGGTTTTCGTTGGGGTAAATCTATGGCGAAGAAGCGGATCTCTCGGAGTTCTTCAACAACAACCCTCGGTCAATTCAACAGAATGCGGAAGGACCGACGCTTCAACAACCTGCGTTGTACGGCGCGGGCGGCTCTGGCCCCCGCCCCGGCACAGCTGGTTTGCAACATATACGGCCGCTCGTAGAGCGCCGTCAGGGCTCCCACACATAGGGGACATAATCGTCCGGCTTCACGACGTAGTAGCGGGCGGAATGCGGCCCACTGTGAAGCTGGTTCATGCTCTGAGCTTTCTCTTCGGCGGCCCTTGCACTCAGGCCGGTCGAGACGACGCGGTCGCTGATGTGGTCGCGGCCGAAATTGTCGATCGCGATAACTTGCATGGCGAGATCTCCTTTCAGGCTGCGCGCGGAAGCGTTGCGGCGATCTCGGCACGTTGTGCTTCAAGCGTCGCGAGATGGTGAACATAGATCGGGCCGAATGCGAGCGTTTCGGCAAGATCCTCGTCGGTCTCGAGAATGTCGAACGCGGTGTTGCGATCGAGTGCATCGAGATCGATGGTTTCCAGAAGCTGTTCGCGACGTTCTGCGAAGCGGGTGAAGTTGTTGAGCTTGCGTTGCGCATGTGCGGCGTCGCGCTCGGCAAAGAGACCGAAGTCCTTCATGGCCATTCTCCTGCGATAGATGGTGAAAGGGCGGCGCTTTCGCGCCGCCCCCCTGGTCGGTCAGATGAACTCGACGTTTTCGGCGATGATCTCGCAGCCGTAGCGATCGTTGCCGTCGGCATCCTGCCAGCGCGAGTAGTGCAGGCGGCCGGAGACAGCGAGCTGGTCGCCCTTCGACTTGTGCTCGCGGAGCGGAAGACCCATGCCGTTGAAGACGGTGATCTTGTGAAACTCGGCGTCCGTCTTGGTGTAGCCGGTTTCCGGATCCTTCTGGACGCGGCCGTCGCGGATGACGGGACGTTCGGTGACGAGCAGCAGCTCGGTGACCTTGGTCTTGGCGCTGTCGCGGGCGATGGGGTCCTTCGCCAAGCGGCCCACCAGATTGATGTTGTTCATTTCGTAATCCTCCATTGGTCCCGGCGGACCGTCCGCCGGTGCCCTCAACGAGCCCCGGAAGGAGGGATGGGTCACCGCGCACTCGTGCGCGGGAAACCTCGAAAATCGAGGTGGTGCGGGCAGCTCGCGAAGCGAGCAACACGGCTCGCATTTTCAGGTTGGCCTTAATCCCGATCGGAGGGGCAGGGGCACTAGGCGGCGGACGGACCGCGCAGGGAGCAATGGGACCGATCCGAGTATCGACGACGACCGGCATGGTCGCTTGGCCCGTAGGACCTTGCTCGCGACTTTAGCGAGATCGCGCCAGCCACGCTGATTTCGGCTAACCAGTGAATTCGGCCACAAGGCCGTGATATCCGGTTCGAACCGCTACTCCTCTGGAGCCGGTCGCAGGATCATCGTCTCCGGGCGTTTCTCGCGGAAGTGACCATGTGAGTGCCCCTGCCCATCGGACGCTATGATCGTGCCGGGAAGCCGGGGGCTATACGCTGACATGGGAGCATCCAGAACGCAGTTCGCGGCGCAGGGGCGGTGCGCGAGGGCCGCTCAGTTTGGCCCGAAGCCCGATCGACTGTCTGCTACAATTGGATAACGGTTTTCAGCGCCACGATTTGTCGTTTTTCGGAAGGCGGCGGTCCTGATCGATTACGCGTAGTATGGCCTCGCTATTCAGGTTCCAGGCCCATAGTGCGACATTCTCGAGGTCATTGTGCATGGATGCATAGGACGCTCCATGAAAACCGTCGGCAGCAAGGGTATCTGCCAGATCCCAGGTCGGGGCTTGGGTCTGCTCCACTACGTGTGTGTACCAATTGGTAGCGAGCAAATCAGGGGTGATATCGTACTGGGCGTGTGTGTTCGGATCACGTGTATCGAAAACTCTGGCATTGCGCAGTACGTAGGAGATGAGCGTGACAGGTTTGAACGGGTCTAGACTGGGCTGGCTCTCGACCATCGCTGTGGTCGGGTCGGCACTCAGATAGAGCATTTCGACTCCTGGCGGATTCCAGCGTCCTCCGTTTGAAGCGGCTCCTGCACCGCTCAGAGGCGCGCAGGAGCTGGCCGCAGTAAAAAGGCCCGCCCGCGGGGTCGCGCGGACGGGCCTTCGCAGTTGGCCTGTGCGGGAGGAGTCGCACCGGCCCGGGGGACGCTGTTGGTCAGGCGTCGGCGGTCTCCTTCGCCTTGGTCTTCGCCTTCGGCGAGGGAGCGGTGCTCTCGCCCAGGCCGTCGCCGCCGACGGTGGAACCGGGCTGCTCGGGCTCGCTGCCGGTCGCGGTCGCGTTCAGCGGCGGCAGCGCCTCCTCGCCTTCGCTGGCCATGCCGGGGAGCGTGCGCTTGCGCTGCGGGCGGCGCCAGGCGACGTTGTAGGCGCCGTCTTCCTGGCGGAACATGGCGACGTCGATCGGCTTGTCGAGCGAGGGATCGTCGACCCGGCCCGAGAGGAACACCTCACCGGTGTCGTTCGACGAGTATTCCCACAGCGCGCCGACCTTCACCCAGCTGCGGCGGTCGGCCGACAGCGCCATGACGTCGAAGGCGGGGGCGCGCTCGTTGGTCGAGACGAACTCGCGCAGGGCGATGGTGGCAGCGAATGCCATGGTGACGATGCGACCGATGTGAACGCCGTCCGCATTGGCTTTGAGGGTACCGATGTTCATGGGAAGTTCTCCTGATGCTTTTGCCCGAACCCCTTGTCCGGACCACCTTCCTTCATCCCTCCTTCCCCCCGGGCGCAGCCCGGCAGCGCGCGAACGCGCGCAATCCGCACCCGGACCCTAGGGCGGGTGCGTCACCGACTTGTGGTGGTTGTTAGGCCAAGTCGCGCTTGTCGCGGGCTTCGAGACGAGCGAGGAAAGCCCTCGCTTCGACTTGATTGGGCCCGTCGGTTTTCGCGAGCGTCTTCATTCTGTCGATCTCGAGACTGGCGGCGGTCTCGGCGGGAATGTCGCAGTAGGGCTCGAGCAGCCTGATCGCATCGATGGGCCGCGGCAGTTCGGCCTCGACGGTTCCTTCCCACAGGATCGGAACCTCTTCATCCTCGTCCTTCGGGTCAGTGGCGAAGACCTGTGCGAAGAAGGTACGCAAAGGACGATCCCAGCCTATCCATGCGGATGTCGCGGGCACGCCGTCTCGCAGATGAAGCTGATGGCGGCTCATGCTTGCGTCCTCGCACGGCGGTGGTCGCAGTTGCGCCTTGCCCTTTCGATACTTTTGATGGCGTTTCGCACTTTTTCGAGGACGCGTGGGCAGTTCGTTTGGCGGAGTTTGGTTCGGCCCGCACGCAGATGGCGCAGCGCGCTCTCAACGCTCGCATGGGTTGAATCGTCCGCTGTCCTGATCGTCATGACTCAGTAGTCCTCGGGTTTCATGAGCGTAATCGCTCGCCGTGTCTCTGCCGCGTTCGCCGGATCTTCCGAACCGTACTCGAACGCGGCGTCGTAGTAGTCGATTTTCATCATCACCTTCACTCCGTCGACCTCGAACCAGGCCATGTCCCTCTCGGGTGAATCGTCTGAAAAGGTGCAGTCGCGCATGGCCTTCATGATGCGCGCCTGTGCGAGGATGTCGTTGCGGCGGGTTCCGTCGCTGAGGCTGTCGAGCAGATTGAGCGTGAAGATAATTCGCGCGGTACAATCGAGCCCGAGCCGGGCGCGGTCGTTTAGAGTGGCGATCCTTTCAGTCGTCGAAGGTGGGGGTTGAACAAGCATGTCAGGCATGGTGGATCTCCTGTGCGTGGAACCGCTCGAGCCAGGTCGACATCGGTTCGCGAGCTTCGACGGGTTGCTGCGCGGCGCGCTCCTGGAAGGCGACCAGGTCGGACGGGGCGCTCTCGATGATGCGATTAATCTCGGCCTCTTCGAGGAGCGCTTCGCCGTGGATGAAATCGGTCATTCGTCCGGGCCGCGTCTTTGTCGACTTCCGCTATAATCCCTCTACCGTCTTGAGCCGCGGCGCCGCGCGCCCCGATCAGAACGATCGTGCGCAGCCATTCAGCGGATAGTGCGCGGACCTCGTCGGGTTTCGTTGTCCGTCACGCGGTGACGCATCGTAACCGATGTAGCGCACAACCTTGGCGCCTTCCGCCCAGGCGTCGATGGCTGGTTGCCAGGGCTTGTTGAAGGCTTCCTGCGGGGCGGCCTTGTATTCGAGACTGCAACTGTGCCGCTCGAAGGCGATCGATGGGGGGCACCCGTTGGTTAAGAGCAATTCCGTGAGGTCGCGATATGGCGGCCAGTTCTTGGAGCGCTTGGCCTCGTAGCGCACGACTTCGTACGCGATGGAGCGCTCCGCCATCCAGCGCCCATGATTTCTTGGAAGGCGTAGATCTCGATTTTCTCCGCGCCGGTGTCCGCGGTGAGGACGAGATCGGGGGCCTCGCGATTTGCCAGCTCGATCAGCAGGGCGGTGCTGTCTACGCCGATACCATAGCAAAGAACGCTTGATGGCTTCACGTCGCCTGCTCCAGATCGGAAACGGCCACATCGATCGGGCTGTCGTGCGTAAAGCCGATCGTTACGCTTTTACCCTTGGGCAGAGTCCACATGATGCGCGCCACCGCGTCGCGGAATTGGGATGCGATGGCGGCGTTCTCGCCGACCAGGATGCGGTATGCGAGCTCTCGTGCGTCCCGGAGGAACCGGTCGTGCTGTGTGTCCCAGCTGTCGGCGTCGGAATCGTTCCAGGCTGAGAAGCACGCGTTGTCTAGGAGGTCCACGAGGCCATCGGGCTGAAGGCTATCCGATGACACGTAGGCGATGGTAACGTCCTCGATCCCGTCGGAGCAGCAACCGTCCGGGAAGGTGAGAACGATGTCGGCTTTCACCCGTTCGCGCTGAGCGGTGCTGCAGCCTTGCTCCTTGATCGCGTATTCGAGGTGGATTTCCTGCGCGGCGCTGATCGCGGGGAGGGGCGGATCGGCGGCGATCGCGTCGACCGTGTGGATCGTACCATCGGCGTGCACGATGAAGGTCGGATCGCTGAGCTCGCGCAGCTCGTCATACCAGCTATACCCTTCGAAGGCGGTGTTACGATCGACCAGTTTGGCGCGGATTGGAGTGCCGTGCAGCGCGCGGGCAATGATTTGTCCGAAATGCGCTTCTTGGGCGTCCATCAGGAATTCCTCACTGGTGATCGTCCGGCGCTGCCCGGCCTCGCTGCCGCTTTCGTTGTCGGCAATGTCCGGTTCCCACGCATTGAGAACGGCCTCGGCCTCCGCGAGGTTGATGCCGAGCTCGGCGGCTCTGCGGTAGCGTTCGAAGCTGAGGCTGTGCGACGTCTGGGCCGCGATCGCGCGGTAGCAGGCGGCCTCGCAGGCGACTTTTAACGCGTCCAACCCGGCGTTCTCCACGAATTCTTTGCGTGCCGGGAGAACGAGCTGCAGTTCGGGCGTATGCCCGATGTCGATCCGGGCGTGCATTTCTTGCTTGCCGATCTGCGGTATTTCGAAAAGCCGCGCGAAGACAGCGACGCCGTGGAAGTTCACCGTCGGTGCCCGGTGATAAGTTCGGCCTTGGAAGACGCCGATACGACTTCCGCGCCAGTCTTCGACATGGATCGCTCCGCAGAGGAAATCCTTCTTGGGCATTTCCTTGCCATGAAAGCAGACGGGCACCGGGAAGAATTGCACGGCTTCCCGAAGGGCGTTTTCGGCTGTGCCTTCGTCAACGCCGGGGACAACGAATGAGACTGAGGTTCCCGTGGTCCTGTTGGAGCGGTCGACAACGATATCGACGTCTCCCGTCCAGGCAGCGGGCGCGATTTCGATCCGCCAGGCATCGCTCGACGAGCTAGGTCGGGATTCGATCACCGTTGCCTTACCGGCCAGGCTGAACACGCCCATTCCTGCGGGGTCTTCGCCGTTGGCGACGGCGGCGTCCCATCGCGATGCTCCCAAGGCGAGAACGCGTACCGGATCGTCAATCCCGCAACCATTGTCGTCGAGGGTAATTCGCAAACCGTTCTTTTGAGGCGTCGTGGTGACGTTGACGACGCTCGCGCCGGCCCGGCGAGCGTTCTGCAGGAGTTCGTTCAGGATGTCGCTTAGCGAGCCGTTGAACAGACGCGTTACCTTTCCGATCGTCTCGGGGCTCACGCTCGCGCGAATGGGTTCGTATTTCATCGGGTTCCTCCTTGTCGGACTGATTCCCGTCTTCCTCTCCCCCTCCTCTTTGCCCGAGATGGCCTGAAGCGATGGCGCGGGCGTTGCCCGAATTTCTTCGTCGGTGGTCGATCAAGCCGCCTTGGCGGCGTGAAGCTCGGCAAATCGCTCGCGGATCGTCAGCGCGTCGGGCCAGTGGTTTACGAGGTTGTGCGTGGTGGTCATTTCCCTCCGCACGCGGTGAATGGTGTGTGCTTCGTCGAGCGTGGGAACGCGCGGTGGCCACCCCTTCATGAACCGGAGGTCGTTGGGTAATTCGCTCTCGATTGTACGGCGGCGTTCCGCCATCAATTTGGCTTTCCTGATCGCAGCCGTTCCCTGCGCGTCGAGGAGCTGTGGGCTGACGTCGGCTAGCCAGCGCCCCGGTTGGAACGAGAATCCGGATTTGGCCTCGATCCCGACGATGGCGCGATAGGCCGGGTGGTTTCCCTCGCATGTCGACGAGACGGCGAGGTTGTTGAGTCCTGCGAGCACGCAGTAGCTGCAGCTCAATCGGTCCGCTCCGCGGCCGTAGGCCTCGTGCAGCGGGATGCGGCGCGTGGCGTGATAGGCGAACACGTCGCGCGCCGACCATTCGACTATCGGATGCCACGTCAGCATGGTCGTCCCTGCCCGGTTTCCGATAGGCGCAAAGCGGGTATCAGGCTTGCTGATCGGGGCCTTGGACCGGACGATGCTTTCCTCGCGGCGAATGCCGACCACAGAAATGACGGTTTCCCCGGCAAACCTCTTCCTGAGATTTGCGCCGATCGGTTGCACCTTGGTCTCACCCGTACAGAAGCGCAGGCGTGCGGAGGAAAATGGCGGCACGAGCTGGTACGTCTCGAGGTTCTCGTATCGGCGGAGCGAACTCTTCCAGCGCTGTTCCCATCGCTGAACAAGCCCGCCGGCCTTGCGCCTCACGACGGATAGGTCGACCGCGAGCATCGTCGCGATTGTTTCGACGAAGCCTGATGTGGATGGCCATTCGATCATGCCGAGATCCGCATGGATTGCATGGCGCCGATCGCGCGGATGTCCGATCCGGTCGAGGTAGGCATCGACAACAAAGGCGGCCGCGCTGGAATCCTTCCCGCCCGAAAGGCTGTAAACGACGTGTGTGCCATCGGACAGAGCCGAGGCGACGGCGTCGTCGATGGCGATGTCGTTAACCTGCGTGGTCATGCCACTCTCTTCGACCGAAGCTCGGCGGGCGGATCGATAATTTCATGCGGTATCGAGGCGAGCATGGTGACCTCGCCGCGCTGGGCGTAAGCATCCTTGTCGATCAACGCGCAAACCTCATCGTCGGCGTACGTTGGGCGCCCGAGGTGATTTACCGACGTGAGCCGGCGAGCGATGACGCCGGTCTTACCCTGCGGGACCCAATCGGCCCAATCGCCCCACGCGCTGGTCGTGCAGAACTCGCCTATGGCGGCTTGGTATGCTGCACGAGTACGCAGGATATGCGATTCATTGGGCGCGACGGTTTCGCTGGTATGCGCCGTGAACCGGTCTGAGTGCCAACACCGGGCGGTGTCCCGCGCGAGCTGCAGGAAGCCTGCAGTGCAGGTTTTCTGCTGTGCAAGTTCTCCTTCGAAAGCCAGGTAGACCAGACACCAGTCGGCGTCTTCCTCGTAGGCGTTCTCATCGAGACGGAGCACATCGGGCATTGCGTCCTGTCGCGCATCCGAGAGGAGAAGGCCGCCGTGGCTGGCCGTCATTACGGACCAGATGCCCGGTGCGAGCTGATCGGCCTGCTGGATCGCCCCCCAGGGCGAATTTACCGGTCGTGGCGTGGCGGGGAATACTGACATGAGCGAAACCTCCTGATTGTTCGCTCAAATCCTTCCCCCTCCCCCTTTCAGCTTATGATCTGTCTCGCGCGTTCGGCGATGATCTGTACTGTGATCTCATCCAAGGGCAACGCTACGACCGGGCCTATCTCGAGAAGGCGCTCGTGTTCTATGCTGCGCAGTTCGAGATAGCCGCTATCGGCAGACTGGAGGATCTGCAGGGCGAAGGTAATCTGTCGCTGCGACGCCTGGTCTTTCACCGCCACAAGGAAGTCAGGTCTGGCTGAACCGTGTTCGGTCTCGATATCAAAGAGGATTTTCTTGACCGCCATGCGGATGCCGTGACGCCGTAGGCTGTATTGCGCTTTCTGGAGTTCCAGCAGGATATCCCGATCGTGGTCTCGTTCTGCCGGTACGAACTGGTTGCCGGTGAATACGGGCTGCGCATAGGCCCGCAAAGCTCGGTAGCCCTCACGCTTGCTGTGTTCACCGACGACGGCGAGAACTAGGAAAGGGGGCTGGACTTCGGCTCGAATGATTCCGGTGTGCTGTATGCGATTTCGGATCTGCACTGTGCCGAGCCCGGTCACGATCTCGCTGCTTGTCACCTCGCTCGCTTCAAGAAGGAGGAAGGCCTGCGGCGCGTATTCTTCCGGCCAGTCGTCTTCGGCCTCGCGCAGCCTCGCATGGACCTTGCATTTCTCGTACTCGATCGCGTTCGTGTAAAAATGATGAGCGAGCTTGATGCCCGGGGCGATTTCGAACTGTCCGGCCACCTCGCGCAAGCGCCTCATCTCTGCGCTTATCGAGCCGTCGCGCGGACCCTCTGGCGGAAGCTCGCGCAATACGTTTGATCGCGCGCGTTCGAGCAAAAGCCAAAGGAGTTTGCCGAGCCTGGGGATGGCGACGCCGCGGGATCGGTCGTCTGGCTCGCTTTCATCAGGTTTCTGGGCGAGCTTCTCTGGCGCTTTCTGGTGCGCGTTGAACAGTCCCTTGGGCTGCTCGATCTCGTAGAGTGTGTCGCGGCCGGTTTCGCGGATACGTTGTGGCGCTTGCGGCATGTAGAACGGGCACCTGGGGCTGTGGCTCGGACGAGCGGTCAGGCGGCGGAGATAATAGGTTTCCTGGAAGCTGAGATAAGCGGGGCTCATGAGCGGCGGCGATCGATCTTCCGCCAGACAGTCGCAGGCTAGCCATTTACCGTTTTCGCGTGAGGTCACGACGAGCGAGACCGAGGCTCGGTGATCCGCCTCGTCGCCTTTGCCGATATACCATCGCACCAGCGCCGCTTTCAGCCCGTCGCTGATAGCGACGCGGTTCGTCATGCCGCTGGTATCTTTGGGTATGAGCCACATGATCTAGACCAGTTGACGCGCCTCTTTGTTCACTCTATGTTCATCGCATAGAGGAGTTTTGCGTGATGAACAAGGCATTCGCGGTTGGTCGGTTCGATCTGGATATTGCGCTTCGCGATGCGTCGCTCGACGAGATGAACCGCGTTGCCCGCCGGTCGCTGGCGAATGCGTCGATCGGCGTCGAAGCGTTCGACGCGTATCATTCGGCCCGAGAGCTTTTCGAGACTCTTGAGGCCCTTCACGAAGGCCAGCGCGGAGCCAAGCGCAAGCTCGCCCAGGTTCTTTCTTGCGAGTGCGACGATTATCAGCGTTGTCTGTATTACACGGTTGCCGGTCGCGGTGTCTTGCAGATGCTGGACGATCTGGAATGGCTGATCGACCTGCTCAAGGCGCGCTGCGAGGTTTCTGCCGGTCTCTTCCGTTCAGGGACGCTGCCGCTCGTGCAGATCAATCCTTACGTCTCGGCCGAGCCGGATGGACCTGTACCGGCGCGTGGTGGCGAGTTCGAGCAGGGCGCTTCGTGGTTCCTGGATCCGGCCCTCGGCGGCCAAGTCGGCGAGTAGTCAGAGCAGGATCACCTGCAGCTCGAATGTTGCCGGATCATGGCCATGCGACGGCATGACGCGCAGCGGCTGCAGCGGGCACTCGGTGCGCACGACGGCGTGATCCTCGCCGGTGGCTTCCGAAAGCCGGAGCGCCAGCCTTTCGGCGTTGTTTCTTCCGCATAGCTGGCGGCGTCTGGGATCGAGACTTTCGCATTCCATCATGGAAAATCCGGTTCATGCGGCAGGGAAGAAAGTCTTCGCGACCTTCGGTTCGCGGACGATCTCGAACCGGCGCTCGAGAAGGCGGGAGATCTTAAATCGGCCGCGACCGTCGGTTAGCGTCAGGACGGTCTTCTGCCCTCCCCGCCGAAATCGAAACTCGCGATGTTCGCTGCCGTCGCTGAAGCGCATGGGTGCGGGGAACCGGATGAGGTCACCGTCGCCGAGGCGCCGCCCCTTGAGAGCGAGTAATCTGTAGCATCGTCGCCTCCAGTCGAGCGCCCAAGGATGGCTTGTCGGTGTCAGGAGCTCCAGAACACTTTTCGGGCAGGCCGTTTCGACGGGCCCACATGTTTCGTCGAGGTCCTTGTAGGCGAATATATACCCGTCGGCAGCGCGAGGATTCCAGCGAACGAGACACACGACCGCTGTGATGTCGATCGTCTCGTCATGTTCATCGTAGCGCTCGGCGGCGGCGTAATAGGCTGATCCTGAATAAACGCTCTTGAGCACCCTGAGCGCGCGAAAGGGCGTCTCATCCGCCGCCGGATGTTCGTAAGTCAGCTGAGCATCCAGATAGGCCTTCGGCGTGTCGTAGGCACCCATCCCCATTCGGGTCATTGAAAGCCATCCCATATCGGTTTCCTTCAGATGAGGCCGGCTTGCGCCGGCGCCGGGAGTTTCAGTTCGCTTGCGATCCGTTTCGCGAGGGCCGGAATGTCTTGCAGCACCGTGATCGGGGCCTTGCGCATCGTGGCTCCGGGCGGTTTCCAGTGCGGGTTTCGCCAAGCTACACCTGGTTCGCCGAAGCGCTCAGGGGAAATGCGGATATACAACCCTCTCGCTTCCAGCGTGTGATCTCCGGCAAGCGATTCCTGCGGCGTCGTGTATCCGAGGCGATAGTCGTTGTGCGCCATGCCGAGTTCGAACGCGATCATGCGGAGGGTCCGCGATCCTTCGCGGCGATAGTGGCGAAGCTCCTCTTGCCGGTAGTCGATGCCGCGTCGTACCAGCGCCACGATCGCGGGCGATCGCTTCAAGTCTGCAAGCTTGTCGATGCACTGCCGTCGTAGGTCTGCATCCTCGGTATCTTGGCGGGTTCGCACCCCTTCTGCGATCCGGGAGAGATGCCGCGTAAGTAGGAGCACCGCTGGACAATCCGCGGCCGATCTTCCGGCAAGGCGAGCATCTTCGATCGCCTCGTTGAGCGCGCGGATCGCAGTATCGTATGTCGTTAGACCATCGGGCTCGAGGGCTCGGCGGTAGCGGTAGTCGATGTCGCAGATCATGAGTTCGCCCTTCCATTGCTGATGCAATGGCCCTCTCCCCCTCCCCTCAATGCAGCGACCTAGATATCGCCGTGAGCGTATTTCCTGGCAGCGGCTCGAAGGCGATCGGCTTGAGAAATGCCTCGGGTGCGACCTGCTCGAGGATCCGAGCGATGGCGGAAAAGGCGACGCCGGAACCCTCGGTGGAGACCACCAGCAATGATCTGCCGTCCTCGTGTCCTGAAAGGTTCCATCCGGCGGGACCTTCGCCCAGAAGGCTGTCGAGTACGTCGCGGGGTTCTCTGGCCGGGAAGTTCAGCAGCATCCGCCCCCTGAGCGCCGGTCCGATCAGTACACGCTCGCCATCCACGAGATCAGTTGTGTATTGATGGAGTTGAGCGAGACGCACGATCGCCTTGAGACCCGGTTCAAGCGTAAGCTTGAAGTGTAGCCGTTTCATGGCCCTTCTCCTCAGCTTCGCTGTCGTATCCGGAGAACGCTGCGAGATAGTTGAAGGCCTGGTCGGCCTTGGCGGCGGCGGTGATGATGGCGCTCTTGTCCGACTTCAGGATGTCGAGCCAATGGCCGATATAGCTGGCATGGCTTTCGTGCAGATCGGCGGGAAGGCCGAGCTCGTAGCAGATGCGGGCCGAAATCTGTTCTGCGACGAGCTCTTCGAAGGCGTAACCTTTGTCTCCGAATCGTTTTCCGAAGGTGCGGGCAAGCCTGCTGGGATGGCCCGTCCAGTGGCCCGTTTCATGGGCGATTGTCGCGACGAGGCCATCCTCATCGACGAAGCTGTGCCGGTGAGGCATCTGGATGAAGTCGCTGCCTGGGGAATAGAACGCCCGATCACCGCCATAGCGGACCTCGGTCGGAATGGGTGCGAAGAATGCGTCGATCGCCGCCGCTTTCTGCGATGGTGTCGGAGGTGCCTCCGGGACCGGGTCGGGATAGAAATGGGCCGGCAGATCGTCGATCTGCGACGCGTTGAAGACGGAGTAGGCGCGCATGAATCGGATCGTTCGCGAAGATTCCTCTCCTGTAGCCCGATCGACCTCCGTTTTCTTCGTCGTATTGAAGTAAATGCTTGGTTCGGCAGCTTCCCCCCGACGGACCTGTCCGCCGAGCTCCTGCGCCTGGCGATAGGTCATCCAGTAGCGGGATTCGTATCCCATCGCGTCTGCAGCGGCCCACAGGTAGAGCCGGTTGATGCCGGTGTACGGCACGCCGTTCGCGCGCAGCGGCGCGCCGCCGGCGCCGGTCTTCTTCCAGGGGCGGCGCCAGGGCAGCGTGCCCTCTTCGATCTTTCGGATGATTAGGTTCGTAATGTCTTGGGCGACGTCGCGCTTTGCGGATCGTTTCATGATGTGTCTCCGGGCATGAAAAAGGCCCGGTCGCTTGGTGGAGCGGCCGGGCCAGTGCATCAGGAGGGTTGCGGCGCCTTCAAGCGTCCACCGCCGCTTCTTCGTCGACGTCTTCGGGTTCCTCGAAGGTCGGTTCTCCGTTTGCGTCCGCGAGATCGGTGTCGTCGTCGGGTTCGACCGGCGTATCGTCCTCGCCGCCGGGATCCTGAGCGAAATCGAATTTCATCGCTTCGGGCAGCCAGGCGAGAGCGCGTTCCTTGATGTCTTCCTCGACGATCGCATCACCGGAAAACAGCTTCTCGCATGTCTTGGAGAGTTCGGCCTTCTTGGAGGCGGCGTACCGGGCCGCGAGTTCGGACCCGCCGATGTCGATCAGCGCAGCGAGGCAGGACGTCTTGTTGATGCGGTCAAAGAGATTCTCCGAAGTCGGCCGCCACATGGCTGCGACGTCGACGTCGAGGATACTTCCGAGGACCGCATGAATCGGATGGTATTCCGAGTTGTAGCCCTTCTTCGCCTCCAGCGAGACCGCGACTACGTAAGACAGCCATGCGGCCTTGGTCTCGTCGTCGAGTTCGCGGAAGGCCAGGAAACGCTGGGCGACCTCCTTGGGCTCGTGCCAAGTCTTGTCGAGTGCATCTTCCGCCTGTGCGAGGATGCCTTCGGCTGCCGACTGCGGGATGTCACCGTAGGCCGGATCTTGGGGCTTGCCCGCCTTGAGCGAGGTCCCCTTGCTCTCGTAGCTGCGATCGTCGCAGAGCGCGAAGATGGCATAGTCGAGCGCCAGTCCAGGATCGCCGAGAAGCGATGCGGCGAGGATGTTTCGGCGCTGGACGGAGAGCTCGTCGAACAGCTTGGCGCTGATCGGCTTCTCACCGCCCGGGGCGACTGCTTCGGGGGTCGACGGGCGAGCGGCCGAGCTGCCGGTGCTCCCGCTGGTCGGCATGTCTTCGCTGGTCGCGGTGATGTTGCCGTCTTCATCCTGCTCGAAGCTCAGCCGTTTCTCGCTGTAATAGTCGCTTTCCAGGACCATTTCGCCTTTGTTGGTCAGGATGAGGAAGCGTCCGGCTTCGCCGTGCCATTCCTCGGGCAGCTCACGGACCGGATTGTTGAGATCGTCGCGTTCGTTCGACAGCGTGTCGTATTCGACCTCGAGTTTGTCGAGATCCACGCCGTCTTCTTCCTGCGCGCTCTCGTCCTCGAAGATCGCGTTGATGTCGTCCATCCGTGCGTCGATCTCGTCGATGCGAGTGCGTGCCTCCTCGGAGAGCGGCGCAGGAGGCAGGCGCACCGGATTGACGCCGAGTTCGCTGCGGGCGCTCCACGAATTGGTGGCAGCGACGGGGTTGATCCAGGCGAGCCCTGTTTCAGCCGCCACACGTTCAGCCTCCGCCTCCATCTTGGCACCCGCGAGCTGATGCGCGATTTCCACGTCGATCCAACGATCATCGGCCGCTTCGCTGAAAAGGTCGCGTTCGATCTTGCCACCGGCCGCGACATAGGTGTCTTCACCGACGAGAAGCGCGATCGGATCGTTGCCGCGGAGCGAGCCATCCGCGATCATTCGCCGGATGGCGTCCGCGCTGGGGTTCCATGCGTGGCGCATCTGTTCGAATACGCGCAGTTGTACCTCGTGCTGGTCGGTTGCGGCGTAGGCCTTGGCGATGTCCAGCGTGATGTCGCTGGCTGCGAGTGCTTCGAAGATTGGACCGGCAAGGTTGGCGAGGCGCAGGCGCCCGTCGACGAAACGCTGCGTCAGTCCGAAGCGCTTCGCAACCGCAGCCGTATCGCCGTCTTCTTTGATAAAATGCTGGAACGCCTGGCATTCCTCAGCAGGCGTCATCTGCAGTCGCTGGAAGTTCTCCGCCAGCGAGACCTCGCTCGCATTGTGTTCGCGGCGATCGATGACGAGGCACGGTATTTCGAAGTCCGCGTCCATGGCGCCCCGCTCGACGATGCGGTGCATGGCCCGCATCCGCTTCCCGCCGCCTATCACCTCGAAGCGGCCGCGCTTTTTCGCCTTGGCGACGATGAGGTTCTGCAGCACGCCGCGCGCCTCGATATCGAAGGACAGTCGCTCCTCGAATTCGGAATTGGGCCGCTTGCAGACATTGTCTTCGCTCTGATCGAGCTTGCTCAACGGGATGAGTTGCATGATCGTATCTCCTGATGGTCGACCGGCGATTCACCGGACACCAATCCCCCTCCCCCTCCCCTTTGACCGGGCATGAGCCATCAGAGAGGCGCGAGAAGAGCCCTGACGACGGGTTCGGGATTGTCGGCCGGAACGAAGATTCTGGTGCGGTACGCGATGATCTCGGTGAAGCATCCGATGGTCTTTAGCCATTCGATCTGATCGGCGGGGACTCCGGCGATTTCGATGCGAAGATCCCCTGCCACGCGCGAGCGCTTCAGGACCGCGCCGAACGGCTGCTCGATGGTGATGCTGCGGTTCTCCCGCAGTGCCTTCACGACAGCCTCATCGGTGAGCTTCACGCTCGAATTGACACCGAACGCCTTCAGCACGTCGGCGACATCCGTGTCGTAGACGATGCGGCCGAGCCAGCTGCGGCCTTCGAGGTCTACGATGCGGTTGACCTCGAGATAGTCGCGGGGAAGGTTTGACCAGATCGGCAGCAGCAGTCCGGTTGCGAGGTGGATCGTCTCGGTGTGCAAACGCGAAGCGCTGTCTTCGGCCTCGGCCAGCCACAGCTTTGCGAAGCGAAGCTCCGCACATTCGACCCAGGCGGATTCTTCGAGGTCACGCAGCTGATGATATTCGCGGCGTAGCGGTCGGTGCAGGATGACCCGCTGGATAAGCTCACCCTTCTCGGTCATGAAATGCCGTGAGGGCTCGCACAACGCCGCCTTGTCGCTCTTCGTGTTGCGCATCAGGATGCAGCCGTCCGACCATTCGCGTCGCTCCAGCACCCTTTCTAGTGTGGTCGGCTGATACCGGGTCGTCAGATCGATTCGAAGCAGATGCGATGTCGCACCGGTGCGCTCGTCGGTGCGAAGGATGATATCCTCGTCGACGCTCGCGCTTTCGACTTGGATGGTCTCGATGCCGACATCCAATGTGCCGGCATCGCGCGCGGCGGATATCCGAGCTTCCACCAGGGCCAGGAATTCGTCGAATATCGCGTTCTGCATCGCGATCGGTAGGGCGAGGATGCGATTGAGCCAGCGCTGGATGGGCGGAAGATCCTCTTCCAGGATGCCGTCGGCGGAGGCGATCTTAAGACCACTGCGTTTCTGGAAATCGACCAGCGTGGCGCTGGTGAGTTTGCCTTCGGCTAGGAGGCCGAACCATGTCACGAGCGCCGCCTTGGCATATTCGCTTTCGAGGTTGTCGGCCGGGTCGAACAGGTTCTGTCCGCCGGTCTGGCGCTGGCCGCGCGTGAGCGCGCCCAGGCTGTCGAGCCGGCGCGCGATCGTACTGGTGAAGCGCAGCTCGCCCTTGCAGTTTGTGGTCACGGGGCGGAACAGCGGCGTTTCGGCCTGATGCGTCCGGTGCGTGCGTCCGAGACCTTGGATGGCGCGATCGGCCCGCCAGCCCGGCTCGAGGAGAAAATGCACGCGCTGGCGCCGGTTATCTGCGTCGAGGCTTGCGTGGTAGGAGCGGCCGGTTCCGCCAGCGTCGCTGAACACCAGAATGTTCTTGCGCCCGTCCATGAAGTGATCAGTTTCGGACTGGTTCGTACGCGCCGACCTCGTTTCGAGTTTCTGGCTCCCGTCGCCCTGCGTTACGAGCCGCTTGGTGCGTCCGGTGACTTCGGCGACCTTCTCGGTGCCGTAGTGTTCGATAATGCCATCGAGGGCCGGCTTGATCGGGGGAAGCGCGCAGAGGTGCTCTATGAGCCGCTGCTTCTTCTCGATTGCTTCCGCATTGTGAACCGGTCGTCCCTCGTCATCGAACATTGGCATCGAACGCTCTTCACCGGTATCGTCGACGAAGACCTGCATCTGCTGGGTGGGAAAGGCACGCTCGAGATAGTCGATGACGTTTTCTTTGCAGTCGCAGTTTATGTCGAGCGTCGCAGCCGGAGGCGCGGGATTGCGTCGGTTCGTCATGATTTTACTCCAGATAATTACCGGTCCTTCGACCTCAACATGTCGAAGGAACCACCATGCCAACAAGATCATTTGTGTCGTTTCAGCCTGCACCAAGCAGGGTTGGAGAGCCGCCCAGTACTAACGCCCTATTCAGTGCATTCCTCTCCTCTCTGTCGGTTGAAGAGGGAACCGCCTGTGCGGTCCTGTACAGCGCAGCGATCCGCCATTTTCTGTGTTGGCTGGGACTACGCGGGATTGCGCTCGGGACGGTTGATGATCGCATCGTGCGCCGTTTTGAGCAGCATCGATGCCGGTGCCCAAGGTATTCAGCGCAAGCGACAGCCTACAAGGCCGATCTTGCGGCGCGTGTCAGGCGCTTTGTCCGGTTTCTCGAAGACCAGGGTTACATCGACGTAGCCGATGGGATTTACGATCTCGGGCGTCATCTTGCTGACTATTCGCATATGATCGATGGCCTCCAACTCGCGAAGGGGGTGGCGCAAGCCTACCGTTCAGAGGCGGAGCACTTCGCGGCCTGGCTGCGGGTATCGCGATGTCCATGGACCGATGTCGATGACACGGTCACCAAACAGTATGCCGATCACGATTGTCGGTGCCCGGTTTTCCGCAAGCGCGGCAAGCTGACCACTTCCGGCAGGAAGCGACGGCGGCGTTGCACACGGCACTTCGTTGAGTTTCTTCGTGATCGGCGCGCCATCGCTCCGGTCGCGGTGAAGGTGGTCGAAGATCCGCAGGTCGCGGCATATGTCGGTTGGCTCAGGCAGGATCGAGGCGTGACCGACGAGACGATCCGGCGATACCGGGCAGAGATTGAGCGGCTGATGCCCATGCTCGGCGCGCCGGCACAATGGGATGCTGCCACTCTGCGAGATGCGTTCGAGCGTCGCAGCAAGGAGATCCCGGGATCGGCTTCGCTGCTCGCCACGATCATGAGGAGCTATCTTCGGTTTCTTATTGGCCGAGGCCAATGCCGCCCAGCGCTGCTGCACGCAATGCCTTCCGTACGGAGATACCGGCTTTCGGCATTGCCGCGCTACATCGACCCGGCAACGATCGAGAGGATCATTGCAGCCTGCCCGACAGGTCGGCCGGTGGAAGTTCGGGATAAGGCGATCATTCTCCTGCTTGCCAGACTTGGCCTGCGAGCAGGAGATATTCGGGATATGCGTCTCGACGATATCGATTGGCGATCCGGCCATCTGAAGGTCAAGGGCAAGACGCGTCGACCGGATCGTTTGCCATTGCCACAGGGTGTTGGCGACGCGATCCTGGCATATCTTGCTGCGGCCCGCCCGACGGCCATCGAAGCGCACCTGTTCTTGCGTTCGCAAGCCCCGTTCCGGCCATTCAGTTCGTCAGCCGAGATCGCCGGCATCGTTGCACGCACACTCGAGCGCGGCGGGATCGAAGGTCTGCCGACCGGATCGCACATATTCCGGCATTCGCTTGCAACCAACATGCTGCGCTCTGGTGCAGGCCTGGAGTCCATCGGGACCATCCTGCGCCACAGCTCGCCCGAGACCACCGCCATTTACGCCAAGACCGATCTGCCGATGCTCTTGAAGATCGCACAACCCTGGCCCGGAGACCTGTCATGATAAACGCACAGATTTCGCGGTACGTCGCTTTGCATCGCAGCCTCGGTCGCAAATTTTTCGAGCAGGAGCGCCTGCTTCGCAAGTTCGGCACCTACGCGACTGGCTTCGGAGACAGCCACACCCGTATCGACCGCATCTACGACTGGTGCCGAGCGACGACTTCGCAGAACACCGCGCGGACCGGCTTCACTTTCGTGCGCAACTTCTGCTTGTTTGCCCATGCCGAGGATCCAGCCAACCAGGTTCCGCCCGCCGGTGTGTTTGGCCGGGGGAAGCGTCCGCGACCAACGCCGCACATCATCCAACCGGAACAGGTCCGGGCGATCATGAAGGCGGCGCTCGATCTTCCGCCCAAGGGCATGATCAGTCCCTTCACCTATCATTACCTGTTCGGTCTGCTGGCGGCGACCGGTCTGAGGATTTCCGAAGCTCTAGCACTACAGTGCGACGATCTGGTCGAAGACGGTCTGATCGTCCGCGACGGCAAGTTCGGCAAGCAGCGCCTAATCGCCTTGCAGCCATCAATCCGTCAGGCTCTCGAGGCCTATCTCGCAACCCGGGCAAGGCTCGGTGCCACGGGCAACGATCTGTTCGTGACGATCCGGGGAAGAGCACCCCATAAGGTCCG